>JACPJY010000132.1 GCA_016187325.1 Rhodospirillales bacterium
CCGTGTGCGTGCTCGAGGTCAGCCGTACCCTCGGCAAGAGCCCGTGGCAGGGGTTCCTGTCGGTCGCCCTGCCGCTCGCCAGGCCGGCGATCGTGGTCGGGGTGTCGCTGGTGCTGATGGAGACGCTCAACGATTTCGGCACCGTGGACTTTTTCGCCATCGGTACTTTCACCGCCGGCATCTACGACGTGTGGCTGAACATGAACAGCATCACCGGCGCCGCCCAGTTGGCGAGCGTGCTGCTGCTGTTCGTGCTGGTGCTGATTGCCGTCGAACGGGTCGCCCGGCGCGGCCAGCGTTACCACCACACCTCGTCCAAGTACTCGACGCTGCCAAGCTACCGACTCGCCGGCGGCCGCGCCGCGCTCGCCTTCGTCGCGTGCCTGGCGCCGGTGGCGCTCGGGTTCCTGGTACCCGGCGGCGTGCTTGCCGACTACGCTCTCGTCCACTACGAGGAAACGCTGTCCGGAAATTTCTGGAGCTACGCCCGCAACAGCCTGACGCTGTCGTCGGTGACGGCATTGTGGGCGGTGCTGATCGGACTGTTTATGGCCTACGGTGCCCGCCTCGGCGGCGGCCCCGTGGTCAAGGCCGCGACCCGCTTCGCCAGCACCGGTTACGCGGTACCGGGCGCGGTGCTGGCGATCGGCGTCATCATCCCGATAGCGGCGCTCGACAACGCCATCGATTCACTCTCCCGCGACGCCTTCGGGGTACCGGTGGGCCTGCTTATCAGCGGCACCATGTTCGCCATCGTCTACGGCTACCTCGCCCGCTTCACGGCGCTGTCGTTCGGTACCCTCGAGGCCGGGCTGGCCAAGATCACGCCGAGCATGGACGGCGCGGCGCGGACCCTCGGCTGCGGGCCGGCGGCGCTGTTGCGGCGCATCCACCTGCCGATGATGCACGGCAGCGCGCTGACCGCGGCGTTGCTGGTGTTCGTCGATTGCATGAAGGAACTGCCGATGACGGTAATCCTGCGGCCGTTCAATTTCGATACCCTGGCCACCTACGTGCACCAGTTCGCTTCCGACGAGCTATTGGAGGAAAGCGCGCTCGGCGCGCTGACCATCGTCGCCACCGGCATCCTGCCGGTGATCCTGCTCAGCCTTACGATCGCCCGATCCCGGCCCGGCTACGGTGGCGGCCGCCGCCCGTTGGATGAGATCAGCCTGGAAGGCGTTGCGCCATGATGATCGGCGGACTGCACATCAGCAACGTGTCGCACGCCTTCACTGCCGGCTGCCCGGTACTTAACGGAGTGTCGGTGTTCGTGGCGCCGGGCGAGCTGGTGTGCCTGCTCGGGCCATCAGGGTGCGGCAAGACAACGTTGTTGCGCGTCGCCGCCGGGTTGGAGGTGCTGCAGGTCGGCCAAGTGCGAGTCGGCGAGCGGATCGTCGCCGAGGGCCGCCACGGCGTCCACGTGCCGCCGGAAAAGCGCGGCATCGGCCTGATGTTCCAGGACTATGCGCTATTCCCACACCTGACGGTGCTGGAGAACATCACCTTCGGCCTCAATCATGCGCCGCAGCGTCGCAAATGGGCATCAGAGGCGTTAACGCGCATGGGTCTCGAGGCCTATGCCGGGGTCTATCCGCACATCCTGTCGGGTGGCGAACAGCAGCGAGTAGCGCTGCTCCGAGCACTGGCGCCGGAGCCGCAGGTGCTGCTGCTCGATGAGCCATTCTCCGGCCTCGACGTCACCCGCCGCGCCAGCATCCGGGCGGAGACGTTGGGATTGCTCAAAGAGACCGGGGTCGCCACCCTGATGGTGACCCACGACCCGGAGGAGGCGATGTTCATGGCCGACCGCATCCTGGTGATGAATGACGGCCGGGTGATCCAGGATGGTACCCCGGTCGAGACCTATTTCGAGCCGGCGACCGCCTTCGTCGCCGCCCTGTTCGGGCCGGTCAACCGGCTGCGTGGCGTCGTCCGGGGCGGTCACGTGGCGACCCCTCTCGGCACCTTCGACGCGACCGGGTTCAAGGACGACACGGCGGTGGAGATCCTGATCCGGCCGGAAGGCCTGCGCCTAGCGCGGCCCGGCGAGACGCCGGAAGTGCGCGCCGGCGACGTTCCGTGCAAACCGGCGCCGGTCAGCGGCCGCGCGTCGCGTCGAGCGCCGATCCGCGCCGTCTCGGCGCGGCCGCTCGGGCGGTCCAGCCACGTGGTGCTGAGGGTGCCCGACGGCGATGGCCAAGCGCTGACCATCGAGGCGCGGGTGCCGGGCGTATTCCTGCCGCAGCCGGGCGTCGAGGTCCAGGTCACCGTCAACCCCCGCCAGGCCCACGTTTTCCCCGCATAGTGAGGGGTGCCGGGCCCAGCGGCGGCGGTCGCACCCGGCAATAATTGCTCGGTCGAGCCATTGTCACCCGCCATCGCGGCAGGACCTGCCCAGGCGCGAACGCAAACTATCAAGCCGGATCAATGGGTTAAAACGTCACAACGGTTGGCATCGTTCTTGCGACCTTGAGCCCGGCATTGCGGCCGGTGGCGCCACCGGTATCCCTTTCGCCGGAGAAACCTCATGGGCTACTCGCTGTTCCAGTCGTCGACGCTCGGCATGATGAGCCAAGCGCATGCGCTGAACACCATCGGCAGCAACATCGCCAACGTCAGCACCGGTGGCTTCAAGAGGACCGAGACCCGCTTCGAGACGGTGCTCAGCAACACCATCCGCACCGGCGCCGGCGCCGACGGCGCGGTGTCCTTCGCCAGCCCCGAATCGGCGTTCGGCGGCGTCAAGCCGAAAGATTACCAGATCATCGACCAGCAGGGCATCGTTACCGCCACGACGCGCGACCTCGATTTGGCGATCGTCGGCGACGGCTTCTTCCAGGTCAGTCCCGACCTGCAGGTGTCCGGCCAAATCTTCTACACCCGCGACGGCAGTTTCGAGATCAACGTCGCCGGCGCGACCACCACGGGAACCGACAGTTCCGGCAACACTTTCACCATTCAGGAAGGCTATCTCGCCGACAAGAATGGCTTTTTCCTGCTCGGCGACGCCGCCGACGTGAACGGCCAATTCACGTCGACCACGGCGGCGCCGATGCGAGTCGATCAAT
This sequence comes from Rhodospirillales bacterium, assembly GCA_016187325.1. GTDB lineage: Bacteria > Pseudomonadota > Alphaproteobacteria > Rhodospirillales > Casp-alpha2 > JACPJY01. Next base: position 3,072 of record JACPJY010000132.1, read on the forward strand.
TCGCGTTCGCCAATCAGTTCCAGGCGACGACCTCCGCCAGCGTCGGATTCAACCTGTCGTCGTTGAAACAGTTCGGCAACGCGGGCGATACCTTCGCGCTGAAGATCGTCGACTCCAACGGCAAGCAGCGCACCGTCAGCTTCACGCTCACCAAGGCGCTGACCGCCAATCAATGGCGGATGCAGGTCAGCGGCGACAACCTGACCACGTCGTCGATCACGCCCGGCGCCGCGTTCTCGCTCTCCACCGGCACCGGCACCGGACGCATTCTGGTGCTCGACCCGGCGACCCGCAAGATCAGCATCAACAACGAGAACCTACAGACCGCCCCGGTCCCCGGCGTGTTCCAGGGTCTAAAGGCCGGCGATCCGATCACCATCACGGGCTCGGCGGGCAACGACGGCACGTATACCATCAGCGCGATTTCCGCCGATTTCTCGAGCATCACGGTCAACGCAGCGACGCCGCTCCCCGGCGGCGCCGAGACCATCACCACCACGGCCACGGTGAGCTCGTCGCAGTCGATCGCCAATCCATTGATATTCTCCAGCGACGGCTCGCTGACATCACCCACCAGCGTCACCATCGCCCTGACGTGGAGCGACGGCGCCACCAACTCGTTCACTTTCGACATGAGCACGGCGACGCAATTCAACGGCGAGTTCACGATCTTCAACACTAGCCAGAACGGGCTCGCCGCCTCCAGCCTGAGACAGATCAGTTTCGATGCCGCCGGCCACGTCATCGGCGAATTCGAGGACGGCACCGCCCGCAAGATCTACAAGGTGCCGCTCGCCACCTTCGTCAATCCCAACGGCCTCGAAATCAGGAACGGCAACCTGTTTGCCGAGAGCCCGCTGTCTGGTGCGGCACGGGTGGTGTTCGCCGATCAGTCGGGAATCGCCATCCTGTCGCCGAACGCGGTCGAGGTGTCGAACGTTGACCTGGCGAGCGAATTCACGCAGATGATCCGCGTGCAGCAGGCCTATAACTCGTCGGCCACCGTGTTCAAAACCGTCGACGAGATGACGATCGTCGCCCGCGACCTGAAGGCATAAGGCCCGGCCGGCGGCCGCCGTTTCCGACCATCCGTCCAGCACGCTCCGCGGTCGCGCCGGCCGCGGCGCGGTTTTTCAGGCGCCCCTGCGTGTCCCTCGCCCTGCCCCTTCCCGCCTTCCCCGGTTTCCGGTCATCCCGGCAAAAACTGCCGGGCAGGCTTGGGCCGGCGCCGCTCGCGGGCCGGCGGCGGTCCTGCGGCTCCGATGTAAAACCGAAATTTTTCAATGACTTGAACGGAACCTCGCCTTGGCATGGAATTCGCAACGATAAAGAGCGCTGGAAATCGGGCTTTCCCCGAATTTCAACGAATTGGAACGGAACGACAAAATGACCATGACGGCAATCACCATCGTGCGCACCGGATGCCCGATGCCCTGGATAGAGACGTTCCGCAAGGCCGCCGTCGCCACGCTCGCGGCCGTCCTGATGCTGCTGATCGCCGCCGGCCCGGCCCATGCCGCTTCGCGCATCAAGGACATCGTGGATTTTGAGGGCGTCCGCGACAACATGCTGGTTGGTTTCGGCCTCGTGGTCGGCCTCAGCAACACCGGCGACACCCTGAAGACCGGCGGTTTCACCAAGCAGAGCCTGCAGGCGATGCTGAACCGCCTTGGCGTCAAGCCGACCGATACTGGCCTCGATTCCAAGAACGTCGCCGCGGTCATGGTGACCGCCTCGCTGCCGCCGTTCGCCCGCCAGGGCAGCCGCATGGACGTCACCGTCAGCGCGCTCGGGGACTCCAAGAGCCTGCTCGGCGGCACGCTGCTGGTGACGCCGCTGCTCGGCGCCGACGGCGAGGTCTACGCCGTCGCCCAGGGACAACTGGCGGTCGGCGGCTTCCAGGCCGGCGGCCAGGCGGAAACCGTGACCAAGGGCGTGCCGACCAGCGGCCGCATCGCCAGCGGCGCCATCGTCGAGCGCGAACTCGGCTTCGAGATGGCCAACAAGGCGAGGGTCAAGCTGACGCTGCGCAATCCGGACTTCACCACTGCCCGGCGCATTTCCCAGGCGATCAACGCCTTCCTTGGCACCGCGGCGGCGGGCGCCAGCGATCCGACGACCATCCATCTCGAGGTCCCCGAGAGTTACCGCAACAACGTCGTCAATCTGCTGACCGATATCGAGCAGCTTCGTGTCGAGCCCGATCAGCTGGCCCGCGTCGTCATCGACGAGCATTCGGGCACCATCGTCATGGGCGAGAACGTGCGCATCTCGACGGTCGCCATCGCGCAGGGCTCGTTGACGATCCGCATCACCGAGGCGGCGCAGGTGTCGCAGCCCGGCCCATTCGCCGAAGTCGGCACCACGACGACCGTGCAACGCACCGACATTCAGGTCGACGAGGGCGCCGACAAGCGGCTGACGGTGCTGCCGTCGGGCGTCAGCATCCAGGAGCTGGTTAACGGCTTGAATGCGCTGGGTATCGGGCCGCGCGACATGATCACCATCCTGCAGGCGATCAAGACCGCGGGCGCGCTGCAGGCGGAAATCGAGGTGATGTGATGAACGGCTTGGCCAGCGACAGCCAGTTCCTGACGCAAGCCGACAACGCGCTTGCCGCGGGCCGTTCGCTGCCGAAGTCAAAACACGCCCAGAACCTTCGCCAAGCGCGCAAGATTTCTCAAGAATTCGAGGCCGTATTCCTCGGTCAGATGCTGCAGCCGATGTTCCAGAACATCAACGCCGCCGAGCCGTTCGGCGGCAGCCCGTCAGAAAAGATGTGGCGTTCGATGCAGGTCGACGAATACGGCAAGGCGATCGCCCGTGCCGGCGGCATCGGTCTCGCCGACGCCGTGTTCAAGGAAATACTAAAAGCGCAGGAGAACAGACAAAATGGATCCGACAAACCGCGTCAATGACCTGATCGTGATCACCGGCCGCCTGGCGGACCTGCTTGAGCGCGAAAACGACGCGCTGCGCAATCGCCGCAGCAAGGAGCTGAACGATATCCTCGACGAGAAGGTGACCCTCGGCCGCGTCTATGAATCGCGGATCATGGGCCTGACCGAGGCCGCGGACGCGCTCGACGAGGTCGACCCGGAACTGCGCGAACGCCTGCGCGGTGTCGGCGAGAAGGTCAACGGGCTGATCGAGGAGAACGCCAAGTTGCTCAAGATCGCCATCGAGGCCAACCGGCGGGTCGTCAACCTGATAGCGGAAGCGGTGAAGGCCAGCGTGCCGTCGGCCGGGACCTATTCGCCGACCGGCGCCGCCACCCCGCAAGGCCACCGTGCCGCGCCGAGGAACATCGCAATTTCGGTCGACCGCAGGCTGTAGGACCTGACCCGGAGAGCTTTTTATGGGTGACATTACCCAAGCGCTACGCACCGCGCAGAGTGGCCTGCTGGTCAACCAGCAGACGCTGAATGTTGTTTCCAACAACATCGCCAACCTCAACACCGAGGGCTACTCGCGCAAGATCGTCAAGACCGAGTCGCGGGTCATCGCGGGCGTCGGCGCCGGCGTGCAGATCTCCGACGTCACCCGCTTGGTCGACGAAGGGCTTTTGAAGAGCCTGCGCCTTGAATTCGGCGAGCTGAACGCGCTCACCATCCAGGAGGGTTTCTACTCGCGCCTTCAGGACCTGTTCGGGGCACCTGGCGATAACCAATCGCTTTCCCACCAGGTCCAGGAATTCACCTCGGCTCTCGAAATGCTCGCCGTATCGCCCGACAAGTCGCTGGAGCAGGCCGAGCTCATTCGCCGCGCCCAGGACATCGTGCTGCGCCTCCAGGACATGAGCGCGACGATCCAGGAGTTGAGGCTGCAAGCCGA
>JACPJY010000133.1 GCA_016187325.1 Rhodospirillales bacterium
CTTCATCTTCATGGTCCGCGACTCCAGCTACATGTTCGTCACCGGCCCGGACGTTGTGAAGACGGTCACCCACGAGGAGGTCACCCACGAGGAGCTCGGCGGCGCCGTCACCCACACCACCACCTCCGGCGTCGCCGACAAAGCGTTCGCCAACGACCTCGAGGCGCTGCTGTATCTGCGCCGGTTCGTCGATTTCCTGCCGGCCAACAACCGCGAGAAGCCGCCGATCCGGCCGACCCCCGATCTCGGCGACCGGGTCGAGCCGTCGCTCGACACCCTGGTCCCCGACGACCCGGCCAAGCCCTACGACATGAAGGAGCTAATCGCCAAGGTCGTCGACGAGGGCGACTTCTTCGAGCTGATGCCCGGCTACGCCGCCAACATCGTCGTCGGCTTCGGCCGCATGGAGGGCTCGACGGTCGGCATCGTCGCCAACCAGCCGATGGTGCTGGCCGGCTGCCTCGACATCGCCTCCGCCATCAAGGGCGCGCGGTTCGTGCGCTTCTGCGACTGCTTCAACATCCCGATCGTCACCTTCGTCGACGTGCCCGGGTTCCTGCCCGGCACCGACCAGGAATACGGCGGCATCATCAAGCACGGCGCGAAGCTGCTCTACGCCTTCGCCGAGGCGACCGTGCCGAAAGTGACGGTGATCACCCGCAAGGCCTACGGCGGCGCCTACGACGTGATGAGCTCGAAGCACCTGCGCGGCGACCTCAACTTCGCCTGGCCGTCGGCCGAGATCGCGGTGATGGGGCCGAAGGGCGCGGTCGAGATCATCTTCCGCGGCGATCTCGGCGACAGGAAGAAGATCGCCGAGCGAACCGAGGAGTACCGGCAGCGCTTCGCCAACCCGTTCATCGCCGGTCACCGCGGCTTCATCGACGACGTGATCATGCCCCGCAACACCCGGGTGCGCATCTGCCGGTCGCTGAAGATGCTGCGCGACAAGCAGCTCGACAACCCGTGGAAGAAGCACGGCAACATCCCGCTCTAGGCGCGGCGACGCCGGCGCCATCGTCCATAAGCGTTTGTTGCTTCCGACGGCCGGTGCCAAAGGTGCGTTGCAGATTTTTTAAAATGTCGGCTTTTTTGGCGGTCGTCCGAAAGTCGTCCGAAAGTCGTCCGCCGGTCGTCAGGTTTTGCCGCCGGCTTCCCGCCAAGTCCTTGAGACGCCGCGAGTCCGCCCGAGTTTTTTTCTTCGAAGGTCGTCATTGGTCGTCATCGGTCGTCAAAGGTCGTCATTTTCACGGTCGCGGTCGTCATTCGGGTCGTCGTTTCGTTGGCGTGGCGCCGCCTTAGCCTCGTCCCGCGTTGTCACGCCCCGGCCTATGCCGGCCGAAGCCGGCTTACGGCCGGCGAAGGCCGGCGCCAGTCAGTCCGGGGTATCCAGCAACGCAACACACGCGGCAGTCGCCGGCTACCGGTTCCTCGTCTTCCTATTCACGATGTCCAAGAGCGGCTCCCCGGCCAAACCGGGGAAACGGCACACATATAGAACATCGAGAGCGAAAAGTAAAATAAATTCCTATAATGGAATATGTAAAAGGTATAAATACCGATAATATGCTGCCGACGGCACCATTGGCTCCCGCCCGCCCCGCGTTGCAAATCGTCGGGCCTCGGGTAGAGTCGGCGGCACGGCGGGGAGCTCCGGCGCCGGGGAGGCGCCGGCGGCAAACGGGGATCATCCCGACCATGACCGCGTACCGACAGCGGAGACTGCCTTGAGCGCGGCCGAAAAATGGGTCTATGACAATTCGCGGCCGACGGCGCTCACCGTGCCGGGGCGCGTCTTCCGCGCCGTTCATCACCTGGTGTTGGTGTCGGGCGTCGGCGCCATGGTACTGGCCACCCACGAGCCGGTCGCGGCGGCGCACGCGACCCTGTTGGCGCTCGCCTTCAACGTCGCGCTCGGGTTTTTCGCCGTCGAATACGTGGTGCGCCTCTATGCCGCGGCGGCGTCGCTGTCGGCAGAGCCGACGCATCCGTGGACCGCGCGCTGGGAGTGGGCGACCTCGTTGAACGGGCTCATCGACCTCGCCGCGGTGCTGCCGTTCGTGCTCGCCGGCCTGCTGGCCTGGAATCCGGCGACCATCAATCTGTTCGCCATCGTGTGGGTGCTGAAGCTGTTCCGCTACTCGCCGGGCTCGGGAATGCTGCAGCGCGTCCTGCGCGATGCTCGCGAGAGCCTGTTCAGCGTCTTCGTGGCGTTCATCGTCGTGCTGCTGGTGGCGGCAACGCTGATGCACGTCTTCGAGGGTCCCGGCCAGCCGAAGCTTTACGGCAGCATCCCGGCCGCGCTGTGGTGGGGGATCACGACGCTGACCACCACCGGCTATGGCGACGTGGTGCCGGTGTCGCCGCTCGGCAGGCTGGTCGCCGGCATGGTGATGATCTGCGGCATCGCCGTGTTCGCCCTGTGGGCCGGCATCCTCGCCAACGCCTTCGCCAACGAGGTGCGCCGCCGCGAGTTCCTGCGCAACTGGGACCTGATCACCAAGGTGCCGTTCTTCCGCGACCTCGGCGCCGCCACCATCGCCGATATTGCGCAGATCCTGAAGCCGCAGGCGGTGGAGAAGGGCCGCACGATCATCCGCCGCGGCGATCCGGGCGATTGCATGTTCTTCATCGTTTCCGGCGAGGTCGAGGTGCGGCTGGCGCCGGAGCCGCGGCGCCTCGGCCCCGGCGGGTTCTTCGGCGAGATCGCGCTGATCACCGGCGAGCCGCGCTCGGCGACGGCGGTGGCGGCCAAGGAAACGCAGCTACTTGTCCTCGATATCGCCGATTTCCGCCAGCTCACGGCGCGCCGTCCGGAGCTCGCCAACGTGGTGACCGAGGAAGGGCTCCGCCGCATGGAGCGGGTCCGGCAATCCCGGGGCGGCGGTCAGTAGACTCCGGCCTTTGTGGTCGTGCTTCAATCGTCATTCCCGCGAACGCGGGAATCCAGTTTTTGAATCCTCCTGGACCCCCGCTTTCGCGGGGGTGACAGTTTAAAAGTTTGATGGGCGAGAAACCCGCGCCGCCGTCACATCCGCTTCGGGATGTATCGCGCGAACCACGCCAGCGCCAGCAGACTCAAGCCACTGGCGACGAACACCGCCGGCAGCGCGAACGCCCGCAGCAGCACCGCGAACGCCGCCGGCGGCACCAGCTGCGAGGTGTGGCGGAAAGTACCGAACACGGTCGTCATCTCGGGTCTTTCCAGCGGCCGGACGGCGCGCAGGAACGGCGTGTTGCCGGCGCCGTCGACGATGCTGGCGGCGACGGCGGCGGCGACCAGCATGGCGGCGCCGAGCCACGGCCACGGCGCGGCCCAGGCCACCGCCACCGTCGGCGCGCCGGCCGCCGCGTAGCCGGCGATCAGCATTCTCCGCATCCCGAACCGCCGCACCAGCCGACCCCACAACGGCACCAGGAACAGCGCCGCCAGGCCGATCGAGACGATGGCGCCGCCCGTTTCCTCGCCGAGGCCGGCGGTGACGGCGTAGATCGGCGCGTAGATGAAGAACATCGCCCACCAGCCGGCGCGGCCGGTGGCCAGGAACCACGACAACCTGAGGCGCGGCTGGGCGAAGAAGCGCGCCAGGTACTTGACCGGGTTGGGCGGTGCCAGACGGCCGCGCGGCAGGGCCGGGTTCTCGGTCAGGCGCAGATACCAGAAACAAGCCAGCAGCGCCGCCGCGGCCGCGGCCGCCAGTCCGTAAGTAGCCCAGGCGCCGAAGTTGGCCTTGAGCCACACCCCCAGCCACGGCCCGAGCGCCCAGGCGCCGGCGGCGAAGAATATGCGCTTCGGCTCGAAGGCGGCGATGTCGCGCCGCGCCACGAAGTCGAGGACGTAGAGGTTGAGGGTGATCTCGAGACTGGCGGCGCCGATCACCTGCGCCAGCAAGCCGAGCA
>JACPJY010000134.1 GCA_016187325.1 Rhodospirillales bacterium
AAATCCTCGCCGCGTGCCCGGACGCCCGCGACATCGGCGACCGCGCAGAGGCCATCCGCGAGGCGATCAAGGGGCTCGCGGCGGGCGATCTGTTAGTCGTCGCTGGCAAGGGCCACGAGCGCGGTCAGATCGTCGGCAACGAGACCCGCCCGTTCGACGACGGCCGCGCCGTCAAGGACGCGCTCCGGGAGATCGGCGCATGATGATGACACCGGCGCAGACGCATCTCTGGACCGCCGAAGAAGCAGCCGCCGCCACCGCCGGCCGTCCCATGGGCGACTGGCGTGCCGACGGCGTCTCCATCGACAGCCGCAAGGTGAAGCCCGGCGACTTGTTCGTCGCCATCAAGGGGCCGAAGCACGACGGCCACAAGTTCGCCGATGACGCGCTGGCCGCCGGCGCGGCGGCAGTGATGGTGCAGCCGAAGCGCGCCAAGATCGCGCACGACGCGCCGTCCCTGCAGGTCGCCAACACCCTGTACGCGCTTGAGGACCTCGGCCGCGCCGCCCGCGAGCGCACCGCCGCCCGCGTCATCGCCGTCACCGGCAGCGTCGGCAAGACTGGCACCAAGGAGGCGCTGCGCTTCGTTCTCGAGGACCAGGGTCCGACCACGGCCAGCGAAGGAAGCCTCAACAACCAGTGGGGCGTGCCGTTGAGCTTGGCGCGGATACCGGTCGATACCGCCTACGCGGTGATCGAGATCGGCATGAACCATCCAGGTGAGATCACGCCACTGGCCAAAATGGTGAGGCCGCACGTTGCCGTCATCACCGCCGTCGAGGCAGTGCACAGCGCCTATTTCGATTCCATCGACGAGATCGCCGACGCCAAGGCCGAAATCTTCTGGGGAGTCGAGGAAGGCGGCACCGCCATTCTCAATCGTGACAACGCGCAGTACGAGCGGCTGGCGATGATGGCCGCGGAAGCCGGCGTCGCCAACGTCATTGGCTTTGGTGCCCACAAGGATGCCCAGGTACGGCTCCTCGATGCCCATTGCGATGTCGACGGCAGCAACATCAAGGCGGCGGTGCACGGCCAAGAAATCACCTACCGGCTTAACGTCGGCGGCCGCCACTGGGTGATGAACTCGCTCGCCGTGCTGGCCGCGGTCGGCGCCGCCGGCGGCGACGCCAAGGCGGCCGCCGAGGCGCTCGCCGGCATGCGGGCGCTGAAGGGCCGCGGCCGCCGCCACAGCGTCGAGATGCCGGCCGGCTCGTTCGTGGTCGTCGACGAAAGCTACAACGCCAGCCCCGCGTCCATGACCGCGGCGATCAACGTCCTCGGCATCATCCACCCCGACCGCGGCGGCCGCCGCATCGCCGTGCTCGGCGACATGTTGGAACTCGGTGGCGAGTCCGACAAGTACCACTCGGCCCTGGTCGAAAAGCTGATCAGCAACAAGATAGACCTGGTGTTCGCCTGCGGCACCTACATGAAGGCGCTGTGGGAAGTGCTACCGCCCGCCATGCGGGGCGCGTTCGCGAAGGACTCTCAGGAACTGCTGTCCAAGGTGACGGCGGCGGTGCGCCCGGGCGACGTCGTCGTCGTCAAGGGCTCGGCCGGCAGCAGGACCGGGCCGATCGTCGAGGCGCTGCTGGCCATTGGCGAGTCCGGCGACGCGGCCCCCGGCGAGCGCGACTGGGCAGTCAACGGATAGGGGCGGGGCAAGGCATGCTATTCCATCTGCTCTATCCGATGGCCGACCAGTTCGCGGCGCTCAACGTCTTCCGTTATCTGACGTTCCGCACCGGCGGCGCGATCATGACGGCGCTGATCATCAGCTTCCTGTTCGGGCCGGTGCTGATCGACATGCTGCGCAGCCGCCAGACCGCCGGCCAGCCGATCCGCGCCGATGGCCCCGAGGGGCATCTGCTGACCAAGCAGGGCACGCCGACCATGGGCGGGTTCCTGATTTTGCTGGCGGTCATGCTAGCAACGTTGCTATGGGCGGACTTAAGGAACGGCTACGTGTGGGCGGCGCTCGGTGTCACCATCGCCTACGGCACCATCGGCTTCCTCGACGATTACCTGAAGGTCAAGCGCAAAGACTCGAAGGGCCTTCCCGGGAAATTGAAGCTCCTGATGCAGGTTGTGATCGCGGCGGTTACGGCGATCTCGATCATGCATCAACTTCCGCCGACGTTGACGACGACGCTGGCGGTGCCGTTCTTCAAGACCGTGCTGCTCAATCTTGGCTGGATGTTCGTCATCGTCGCGGTGGTAGTCATGGTCGGCGCCTCGAACGCCGTGAATCTGACCGATGGCCTCGACGGGCTGGCGATTGTGCCGGTGATGATCGCCGCCGGTGTGTTCGCGCTGATCGCGTACCTGGTCGGCAATTCCGTGTTCTCGAACTATCTACAGCTCCACTACGTGCCCGGCGCTGGCGAGCTGGCGGTGTTCTGCGGCGCACTGGTCGGCGGCGGCCTTGGCTTCCTGTGGTTCAACGCGCCGCCGGCAAAGGTGTTCATGGGTGACACCGGGTCGCTGGCGCTCGGCGCCGCGCTCGGCGCCGTCAGCGTGATCACCAAGCATGAGCTGGTGCTGGCCATCGTCGGCGGGCTGTTCGTGCTGGAGACTATCTCGGTGATCGTGCAGGTGGTCTCCTTCAAGCTAACAGGGAAACGAATCTTCGCGATGGCGCCGCTGCACCATCACTTCGAGAAGAAAGGATGGCCGGAAAGCACCATCGTCATCCGATTCTGGATCATCGCCTCGATCCTGGCGCTTGCCGGGCTGTCGACGCTGAAGCTGAGATGAGGGGCCGGCGATGATCGACGTGTTCCCCTTCGCAGGATTTCCGGTCGCCGTGTTCGGGCTCGGTCGCTCCGGCCTGGCGACGGCGCGCGCGCTGAAGAAGAGTGACGCCGAGGTGTGGGCCTGGGACGACAACGAGGAGGCCCGCGAGTGCGCCCGGGACGAAGATATTCCGCTGGTCGATCTTTACGTCTGCGACTGGAAGGAACTGACGACGCTGGTGCTGAGCCCCGGCATCCCGCTCCATCACCCGAAGCCGCACCGCATCGTCGAACTCGCCCGTAAGGCGGGCTGCGAGGTGATCGGCGACATGGAACTGTTAGTCCGGGCGCAGCGCGACGCGGCTTACATCGGCATCACCGGCACCAACGGCAAATCGACGACCACGGCGTTGATCGGCCACATCATGCAGGTTTCGGGTCGCCGAGTCGAAGTGGGCGGCAACCTGGGCATTCCGGTACTCGATCTGGAACCGTTGATGATGGACGGCACGTACGTGCTCGAAATGTCGTCGTTCCAGCTCGAGCTCGCCAAGTCCATCACCTTCGACGTCGGGGTGCTGCTCAACATCAGCGCCGACCATCTCGACCGCTACGGCGGCATGGACGACTACATCGCCGCCAAGAAGCTGATTTTCCACCGCCAGACGAAGCCGCGCACCGCGGTCGTCGGCGTCGACGACCCGCTCGCCCGCACCGTTTACGACGAGCTGAAGGCCGCCGACGAGCAAGTGGTGATCGGCGTTTCCGGCAATGAGCGCGTGCACGGCGGCGTCTACGTCATCGACGGCCAGCTTTACGACGACACCGAGGGTAAGGAAATCCCGGTGATGAATCTCAACGGCATCGCCACCCTGCCCGGGTCCCACAACTGGCAGAACGCAGCCGCCGCCTACGCCGCCGTCAAGTCGGCGGGCGTTCAGCCGCCCGTCGCGATGGCCTGCATCAATAGCTACCCCGGCCTCGCCCATCGCCAGGAACCGCTGGCGATGATCGACGGCATCGCCTACGTCAACGATTCCAAGGCCACCAACGGTGACGCCGCGGCGCGCGCGTTGGCCTGCTACGAGGCCGTCTACTGGATCGCCGGGGGCCGGCCGAAGCAGGGCGGGCTGAAACCGACCGCGCCTTACTTGATGAACGTCCGCCATGCCTTTCTGATCGGCGAGGCGGCGCTTGAGTTTTCGCAGTTCCTCGACGGCAAGGTACCGTTCACGCTGGCCGGCGACCTCAAGACCTCGCTGACGGCGGCGCGCAAGCTGGCCAAGAGGGAAAGGATCGACGGTGCGGTGGTGCTGCTGTCGCCGGCCTGCGCGTCGTTCGACCAGTTCGATAACTTCGAGGCCCGCGGCGACGCCTTCCGCGCAATGGTCGAGAAGCTTCCCGGCAAACACCTTCACCCGAGCGAGGTGCCGGGCGGCTTTCCCGGCACCGGTGTTCGCGAAAGCGTGCACCCATGACCGCCATCGCCCGCACCGATACCAGCCTAGTCGGCCGTTGGTGGTGGACGGTCGACCGCTGGACGCTGGCCGCTCTGGCCGCGATCGTCGCCATCGGCGCAATGCTTACTCTTGCCGCCTCGCCGCCGGTCGCCGAGCGGCTTGGTTTCGACGCCTTCCACTTCGCCCGCCGCCAGTTCGTGTTCTTAGGCTTAGCCGCCGCGATCACCTTCGGCACATCGTTTTTGTCCTACCGCGGCGTGCGGCGGCTGGGGCTGGTCTGTTTCGCCGTCGCCACGACGCTGACCGCGGCGACGCTGTTCATCGGACCCGAGATCAAGGGCGCCACACGCTGGCTGCAATACCGCTCTTTCTCGCTGCAGCCGTCGGAATTCATCAAGCCCAGCTTCGCCATCCTTGCCGCGTGGCTGTTCTCGGCCCAGCGCCTCGATGGCCGCTTTCCCGGATACGCCATCTCGACCGCGCTGTTCTTGGCCGTCGCCGCGTTGCTGCTGCTGCAGCCGGACGTCGGCATGACCATGGTCGTCGCCGCCATCTGGTCGGTGCAGTTCTTCATTGCCGGGTTGCCCCTGCTCCTGGTGGTCGCCATCGGCTTTTTGTTCCTGGGCGCCAGCGTCGGCGTCTATTTTGCCTTCGCCCACGTGCAGGTCCGCGTCGACCGCTTCCTCGACCCGGCGGCCGGCGAAAGCTACCAGGTCAGCCGCGCGCTCGAGGCGTTCTACAACGGCGGCTGGGCCGGCCGCGGCCCCGGCGAGGGACGGGTCAAGGAAGTTCTTCCCGACGCCCACGCCGACTTCATCTTCGCCGTTGCCGGCGAGGAATTCGGGCTGATTTTGTGCCTGATCCTCGTTGCCCTGTTCACGTTCGTGGTCCTCAGGGGCTTCAGCCGCGCGCTCAAGGATAACGACTTGTTCGGCCTGCTGGCGGTCAGCGGCCTGCTGGTGCAGTTCGCGATCCAGGCGATCATCAACATGGCCTCGAACATCAACCTGATGCCACCGAAGGGCATGACGCTGCCATTCGTTTCCTACGGCGGCTCGTCGACCCTGG
>JACPJY010000104.1 GCA_016187325.1 Rhodospirillales bacterium
CCGATCGGCTCCGCACGTTCGAGACGGGTTTCCGCGATCGGGAGTGCCACCGCCGCAGCCACCGGGGCACCGCCGCCGCGGGCCGCCGTCACCGCGCGCAGAAGGTCCCGCGGCGTGTCGACGGCGGCGAATGCCTGTTCCGGCAGGGTAACCGCAAACGCGCGCTCAATGCGCACCAGCAACTCGACCCGGCCGAGGCTGTCGAACCCGAGTTCCTTATCGAGCACACTGTCGAGCGTGACCGGCGCGTCGGCCAGGTGCGGATGCAGTTCGGCCGCCACCTCGCGCACCACCGCGATCAACCGCGCCGCCGTCTCGGCGGAGTCTCGGGTATGGTCGCCGTTGCTGACGTGTTCGCTCATCGTCGCCGGCTCCGCTCTTCGAAGATAGAAATTGTAGGACCACGCGTCCTATGTCAAAAGAACGCCTTCAAGCGCCGCATTCGACCGATAAAAAGGACCGACCATGGCCAGACCAGGGAATTCCGCGGCCAGCCGCGACATCGCCTATCAGGTGCATGGCTACACCAACCTCAAGAAGCACCAGGAAAAAGGCCCGCTGATCATCGTCGGCGGCAAGGGCGTGCGGGTCACCGACGACGCCGGCAAGACCTACATCGAGGGCTTGGCCGGACTGTGGTGCACGGCGCTCGGCTTCGACGAGCCGCGGCTGGTCGAGGCGGCGACGCGGGAAATGAAGAAGCTCCCCTACTACCACGGCTTCGCGCACCGCACCGCAGATGTCACCATCGACTTGGCGGAGAAGCTGATCGGCATCGCCCCGGCGCCGATGTCGAAGGTGCTGTTCACCAATTCCGGCTCGGAAGCCAATGACTTGGCGATCAAGCTGATATGGTACTACAACAACGCCCTCGGCCGGCCACAAAAGAAAAAGATCATCTCGCGGGTGCGCGCCTATCACGGCATTACCGTCGCCACCGCCAGCCTGACCGGCTTGGCGCCCAACCACAACGACTTCGACCTGCCGATTGCGCGCATCTTGCACGCCGACTGCCCGCACCATTATCGGTTCGCCCAACCGGGTGAGAGCGAGGAGCGGTTTGCGAGCCGCCTCGCGGATAATCTCGAGAAGATGATTGTCGCCGAAGGCCCGGACACCGTCGCCGCTTTCTTCGCCGAGCCGGTGATGGGCGCCGGCGGCGTCATCGTGCCGCCGAAGACTTATTTCGAGAAAATTCAGGCGGTGCTGAAGAAGTACGACGTGCTGCTGATCGCCGACGAGGTGATCTGCGGCTTTTGCCGCACCGGCAACTTGTGGGGCAGCCAAACTTTTAACCTGAAGCCCGACATGATCGCCTGCGCCAAGGCGCTGTCATCGGCCTACGTGCCGATCGCGGCGCTGATGATCTCCGAGCCGATCTTCCAGGCGATGGTCAAGGAGAGCGAGAAGCTCGGTCTGTTCGGCCACGGTTCCACGTACGCCGGCCACCCGGTAGCCGCCGCGGTCGCCCTCGAAACGCTCAACATCTACCAGGAGCGCAACGTCCTCGGTCATGTGCGACGCGTCGCCCCGCGCCTGCAGCAGGGCTTGCGCCGTTTCACCGGCCACCCGCTGGTCGGCGAGGTGCGCGGCATCGGATTGATCGGCGCCATCGAGCTGGTCAAGGACAAGAAGATCAAGGCGCCGTTCGACCCGAAAGCCGGCGTCGGCGCCTACCTGCACGACCGGGCGCGCGACGAGGGCCTGCTGATCCGCAACATGATCGACGTCATCGGCATCTGCCCGCCGCTGATCATCGACGAGGTCGAAATCGACGAGATGCTGGGCTGCCTGGAGCGGGCGCTGGCCGCCACCTGGACCTGGGTCGAGGGAAGCGGCCTCAAGGCCGGCTGAGCGGCGGCCGCTTGCCGGGCCTGCCGCCGCCCGGCGGCAAAAGCCCCGATTTAACCTTGGTCAATGCGCACTACCCCCGTCGCTGTCTAGGGTCGGGCCGTGAAAGCCTAAGGAAGGCGGGCTTTTGCGGGAATTCTCAACCGGCAACACGGGAGGCGAAAGCAGTGATATCGCCATTAAAACGGTCGAAACGACCGGATTTCGCGGTGTATAGTGAGACCATGAATCGAGGGGCCAAATCCCATCTTCGGCGCATCGACGATCCAGGCCAGGAGGCCATGGATTACGAGGCCTTTTTCGCCGACAAGATCGATACCCTGAAACGCGAGGGCCGGTACCGCATTTTCGTCGACATCGAGCGTTGCGCCGGCGATTTCCCGCGCGCCCTCAACCACAACGCCGGCACCGTCCGCAAGGTCACCGTGTGGTGCTCCAACGACTATTTGGGGATGGGTCAGCACCCCGATGTGCTGGCGGCCATGCACGCGGCGATCGACAAATGCGGCGCCGGCGCCGGCGGCACCCGCAACATCTCAGGCACCAACCATTACCACGTGCTGCTGGAGCAGGAACTCGCCGACCTGCACGGCAAGGAGGCCGCGCTGGTGTTCGGCTCCGGCTGGACGGCCAACCTCACGGCGCTCAGCACCATCGGCCGCATGATTCCGGAATGCGTGATCCGAAACTGATCGCCTTCGAATCCGTGTACTCGATGGATGGCGACGTATCGCCGATCAAAGAATACTGCGACATCGCCGACCGTTACGGCGCCATGACCTTCATCGACGAGGTCCACGCCGTTGGCCTGTACGGCCATCGCGGCGGCGGCGTCGCCGAGCGCGAAGGTGTGATGGACAGGATGACGGTGATTCAGGGGACGCTTGCCAAGGCGTTCGGCGTCGTCGGCGGCTACATCGCCGGCTCGGCGGCGCTGTGCGACTTCGTGCGTTCCTACGGCACCGGGTTCATCTTCTCGACCGCCATGCCGCCCGGCGTCGCCGCGGCCGCGCTGGCGGCCGTACGCTACCTGAAGCGGCACGATGAAGTCCGCCAGCGTCACCAGGAGCGCGCGGCGACCCTGAAGCGCCGCTTCGCCGAAGCCGGGATCCCGGTTATGCCGTCGACGACCCATATCGTGCCGGTGCCCGTCGGCGATCCGGTGCGGTGCAAGCAGGCTTCGGACATTCTATTACTACCCGACCGTCGAGCGCGGCACTGAGCGACTGCGCTTCACGCCGATGCCGCTGCACACGGACACCGACATGGATCACTTGGTTGCGGCGATGAAGCAGGTATGGTCCGCCCTCGGACTGAAACCCGCCACCTGATCCATCGACGACGGCGGTTTTCCTGGGCTCGGGCGACGATCCGGTCATTGCCGTCGGCGGTCCCTGCGTCTTCGCCGCCAAGCGACGGGCCGCCATGAGCGAACGCCGGCACGCAACAACCGATGTCCGCCGGATCGCCGTCTACTGGGCGACCGCCATCGGCGTGATCGTCGTCTTCGCCGCTTTCGGCGACCGCAGCTGGCAAGGGAACGCCGGTCTTCACACCGATTTGGAAATCATCGCCACGGTGCTGGCCGGCATCATCGGCGCCATGGCGTTGGCGCGTTTCTACAGCAAGCGGGAAACCAGCTTCCTTTTCCTCGGCTGCGGGTTCCTCGGCACGGCGTTCCTGGACGGGTACCACGCGCTGGTGACGTCGGCGGCCGTCCAGGCCTACATGCCGTCGGAAATGACGTCTTTGGCGCCTTGGAGCTGGAGCGCGTCCCGTTATTTTCTCTCGATCCTGGTGTTCCTGAGCTGGCTCGCGTGGCTTCGCGGCCGGCGTCTCGATGAAACGCGATGGATCGGCGACGCGGCGGTTTATTTGGGCACCGCCGCGGTCATCGTCGGGTTTTTCCTCGTGTTCGCCCTGACGCCGCTGCCACCGGCCCAGTTCCCAGACTTCTATTTCCACCGGCTGGCGGAGTTCGGGCCGGCCCTGTTCTTCCTGCTGGCATTGTTCGGGTACGTCAGGAAGGGCTTGTGGCGGCGCGACCTGTTCGAGCACTGCATGGTGCTTTTCCTGATCGTTAGCGTCGTCGGCCAGGCGTTTTTCATGTCCCGGTCGGGCCGACTTTTCGATTACGAGTTTGACATTGCCCACCTTCTCAAGATCATCGGCTATGTCTGCGTTTTGACCGGCCTCATTGGCAATGCGCTCGCCATATACCGCGAGGCCGAGCAAAGCGAGCGGCGGTTTCGGAGCGCCATTTCGAGCATGCAGGAAGGCTTCGCCCTGTTCGACGCCGACGACCGCCTGATCACCTACAACGACGAATACCTGCGCCTGCATCCGGGCCTGGGGGACGTCATCAAGCCCGGCGTTCGTTTCGAGGAGCTGGTCCGCGTCAGCGTCGAGCGCGGAAAGATCGTTGAGGCCGTCGGCCGCGAGGACGCATTCCTCCGCAAACGGGTGCGGCTCCACCGCAATCCGCAAGGGCCCATTCTCCGCGAACTCAACGAAGGAACCTGGTACCTCATCAACGAGGCGCGGATGCCCGATGGCGGCATCGCCGTCACCGAGACCGACATCACCGAGCTTAAGGATGCGGAAACCGCGCTTCGCGCTCGCGAGAAATTGACCCGCCAGATGCTGGAGCCCAGCCCTGTCGGCGTGTTGATCGTCACCCGCGACGGCAAGCACCTGTTCGCCAATGAACGCGCGCTCGAGATCCAGGGCGTCACCCGCGAACAGTTGATGGCCTCGAACGCCGGCGATTATTACGCCGACCCGGCGTTGCGCGTACGGTTGAAGGACGAACTCTATCGGACCGGAGTCACGTCGCCGACGCCGGTCGAGCTGTTGAAGCCGGATGGAACCCATTATTTCGTCATCCTGACCTCGACCCTAACCGAATTCGAGGGCCGGCAGGCGCACCTGACCTATCTATACGATGTCAGCGACCTGAAGCGGACTGAGCAGGCCCTTCGCGATAGCGAAGCGCGGTTGCGTTCCGTCGTCGACAACATCATCGACGGCATCGTCACCATCGACACCTCTGGGGTGATCCTTTCGGTCAACGCAGCGGCGGCGCGGATTTTCGGCTACGACGAACTCGAGCTGGTCGGCCATAACGTCAGCACCTTGATGCCGGAACCCCACCGCAGCAGCCACGACCGCTATCTCGCCAACTACCTGACCACCGGCATCCCCAGGTTCATGGGCGCTGTGCGCGAGGTCGAGGGCCGCCGCCGCAATGGCCGCCGCTTTCCGATGGAGGTCGCCGTCAACGAGGTGTCGTTCGGCGATGAGCGCCTGTTCGTCGGCATCGTCCGCGACATCACCGAACGCAAGGAGATGGAGCGCTTGAAGGGCGAATTCGTTTCCACCGTCAGCCACGAGCTGCGCACGCCGTTGACGTCGATCCGCGGCTCGCTCGGCCTGCTCGCCGGCGGCGTCGTCGGCAAGCTGCCCAGGAAGGCCCGCGCTTTGGTCGAGATGGCCGAGATGAACACCGCGCGGCTGATCAACCTCGTCAACGACATCCTCGACATGGAGAAAATCGAGTCGGGCAGGATGGAATTCCGGTTCGGACCGGTGGACCTGAAGACCTTGGTTGAACAAGGGATCGGGGCGAACCGCGGCTATGCCGAGGCATTCGACGTCGACTTCGTCGTCGCCGAGGCCGCCCCCGGCATCGTTGTCCGCGGCGACACCGACCGCCTGACCCAGGTGCTGGCGAACCTGCTCTCCAATGCCGCCAAGTTCTCACCGCGCGGCGGCAAGGTCGAGATCGCCTGCGTCCGTTTGGGCGCGGTCGGAAGGGTCTCGGTGTCCGATCGCGGGCCCGGCATCGCCAAGGAATTCCACAAGGACATCTTCGGTAAGTTCACGCAGGCCGACTCGTCGGACGCCCGCAAGGTCGGTGGCACCGGCCTCGGTCTCAACATCTCGAAATCGATCATCGAAAAGCACGGCGGCCGGCTGACGTTCGACACCAAGGTTGGCGCCGGCACCACCTTCTACTTCGAGGTCCCTATATGGGACGGACCCGCCGAAGCGGCGGGCGGTACCGCCCAGCGCCGGGGGCTCCGCGTCCTCAGCCGCTGACGGTCGTTCGTTGCCCGGCCGACGAAGGCGGCGAAACAATGCTCCGGCGGCGCCGGATCGCGCGCAACGGAAGTGCCGACCGGCCGCCGGCGTTGGACTTGCGGCGCCCCCGGCGGTATCATGAATGATTCGAGGCCAAGGACTTTTCGATGTATGCCGACAAAACCCTGACGCCCAAGGAAGCGATGCGTCTGTGCGCGCTTGGCACGCTGGCCTCCGGGCCGCAGCGTTATAGCGCGCTCGCCAATGCCATCCGCCATTTCATCAGCCACATCACCGGGCCGTCACTCGACGTCATGGCGACATCGGTCGAGCTGTTGAAGGTCGAAGGCCTGGTCGAGGCGTTGGACGGTGTCGGCATGGAGGATGATGCCCTGCTTGTCATCACCCCCGATGGCGAGGCGGAGTTGAAGACGCTGTTGACCGCCAACATCCGTGCCCAGGCCAGCGAGATGAACAAGCTGATCGTGGCGCTGAAGTTCCGATTCCTGCACCTGCTGGACAAGACGGACCAGCGCCTGCAAGCCGACATCCTGGCCGATGCGGCCGAGAACGAGTTGGCGCGGCTGTGCGACCTGCGCCAGTACCATGTCGGGGACAGCGGCCACTTGGTCCAATGGCTGGATCACGACATCGCCGCGCTGGAATCACACTTGGCGTGGCTCAAGGAATTCCAGGCCAAAATCGGCTGACGCGCCGGTCCGATCCAAGGCCGAAAACAATCAAGGGCGGTTCCGAAAAACCGCCCTTTTCGCTTCGTCAGCCGCGGACACGCCGCCGCGATGATCCGCAACCGTTCACGCCGTCAGCTTGTCGCAGACCTTCTGCAGCCCGGCCAGCATCTGCTCGCCGGCCTTGCCGCCCTGGCCTTTCATGTCGTTGCCGATCACCAGCTTCATCGACTCGATGTGGATCCTGATGGCTTCCATCTCGTCAGGGCCGACGTGGTCGATGCGCTCGATCAGCCGGCACAGCTCGTTGCCGATCGCGGTCATCAGGTCGTAGCCGAAGCTGCCGCCCTGGCCCTTGATGTCATGGGAGACCTGGAACACGCCGTCGAGCTCTTTCTTGCGGTCGCCCGTCGCCGCCTTCAGCTTCTGGTAGGCCGCCTCGATCTTCTTCAAATCCTCGGTGACCCACTCCAGGTAGCTGTCGGTCATGCCGGCGATGACTTCTTCCGCTCGCTTCAGGGCATCCAAGTCGACCGCTCCCGGGCCGCCGGTCCCCACTTTTTGCTTCAGCGTATTGGGGGGATTGATGACTTCCAGTTTATCTTCGGCCATCCGACCGTGCTCCCGTTACCACATGGGCACCTGCCGGGGGCTCTGTCGCGGCCGCCCGGTTGATTTAGACACTATATTCAACTGCCTAACGTTCGCAAGTCGAAACGGCCCAGCGGCGGCCACCGGCCGGACGCCACGGCGGCACCGGAAAATAGGTATTAACAAACTGTTTTCTCTGGCGTTTTTCGCGAGGTGCGGCGACCTAGATGAGACCCAAATTTTTCAGTTCCTCGGCCATCGCCGCCGGCACCTCGCTGGTTGCGCTGCGTCCCGTCGGTGCGTCCGGTGGCGCGCTCGCCGCCGCCAGGTAGCGCCAGCCCTGGAACGGACGGAAGCTCCTGAGCTCGGTCCTGACCAGCTTGGGATCGAGCACCAAGGCGCACGCCGGACGGTCGTCGCGACGGTCGAACGGGCGGATCGCGACGATCCGCTGGCGCGCCCGGATGAATCCCTTGATCACCCAATAGATCGAGCCGCCGTCGAGGATGGCGTCGGCCTGTCTGGGGGTGTTGCGGGTGACGTGTCTGAGCTCTGGCGCGACACCCTGGCGCCGCGCGTCCGCCAGCCGCTTCGCCTGGATCCGCGCCAAGTGTTCGACGTCGTCGATGCCGACGCTGAGCTTGATCAGGTGCAGCGTCATCGGCCGTCCCCTGCCGCAAGCGCCCACGACACCTTCGACGCAGTCGGCCGCCCGAGCACATCGCAGATGAACCTTCCCGCCGCCGCCAGCTCGTCGAGATCGACGCCGGTGGCGATGCCGAGGCCATCGAGCATGTACAGCACGTCCTCCGAGGCGACGTTGCCGGTGGCGCCCTTCGCATAGGGGCAGCCGCCGAGCCCGGCCACCGAACTGTCGACGACCGCGACGCCGCGTTCGAGCACGGCCAGGATATTGGCCAGCGCCTGACCGTAGGTGTCGTGGAAATGCGCCGCCAGCTTGCCGACCGGGACCTTCTCGGCAACCGCATTGACCATCGCCTGCGCCTTGGCGGGCGTGCCGGTGCCGATGGTGTCGCCAAGCGAAATCTCGTAACAGCCGAGTTCGAGCAGCTTGCCGGCGACGCCGGCCACCGCCTTCGGCTCGACCGCGCCCTCATAGGGACAGCCAAGCGCGCAAGAAACGTAGCCGCGTACCGGCACGCCCTTAGCCTTCGCTGCCTTGGTGACCGGGCGGAAGCGCTCC
>JACPJY010000090.1 GCA_016187325.1 Rhodospirillales bacterium
TGATCGAGCGCGGACAAAAGGTCTTGGCCGTCGACTACAACCGCGCGGTCGACGGGATCGACCTGTTGAATAGCCTGCTGCCGGCGATTTTTGCCCAATGCGATGCCATTCTCACCCCCGCCACCGCCGGCACCGCGCCGGTGGGACTGGCGAGCACCGGCAGCCCGATCTTCTGCTCCATCTGGACGCTATGCGGCACGCCGGCGGTGACGGTGCCGATCATGCAGGGCGAGGACGGCCTGCCGCTTGGCGTGCAATTGGTGGGCCCGAAGGGCGATGACGCCCGGCTGCTCAGGACCGCGCGCTGGTTGATGGGTATCGTCAACAAGGGCTGAGCGGCGACGATCGCCGAACGACGCGACAAGGAGGAACCGCAACGACCATGAACTCCCATATGATCGCCGCCGTGATCGGGGCATTGTTTCTGATCGCCTTCCTCCTCTATTTCGTCATCTACATCAAGTCGGTGCCGCTGTCGTTCATCATGATCGCCATCATCGTCATGGTGTGTGCCAACATCTACGAAGAATACAAACAGCAGACCGGCAACGACAAATCCTGATCCCCACCCCCGGCCTTCACGGGTTGCCGATTCGACCGATTCGCGACCATCGGCCAGTTTCCCGACGATCCGATTTTTCCTGATTCCCCGGGCGGTTGTGCCGCCATCTTGGCGCACTCGCGGCGGCTCGCGATAATCGCCTCATGAGGCGATCGCTCGGCGTCGCGCCCGACCTTTTCGGCGGGTCGCCGGCGTGTGCCGACCAGGACGACCCCCGGCTCGACAGATTGTTCGGGCGCCTCAACGTCATCGACAATGGGGACAAGGACGAAGTCGCGCGCATCACCGCTGAAATCTGGTCGATCTGGCGCCAATCGGGACGGCCAGGGCTCGACATGAAGATGCAGGAGGGTCAGCGGTTCATGAAGCACGGCACCCTGCATTCGGCGCTCGGCAACTTCGACTTCATCGTCAAGGTCCGGCCCAACTTCGCCGAGGGCTGGCACAAGCGCGCCACGGTCTATTACCTGATGGGCGACTACGCCTCTTCGATCGCCGACATTCAAAAGACCGTCGAACTTGAGCCCCGCCATTTCGGCGCCTACGCCGGCCTCGGCCTGATCTATCTCAAGATGGGCAATGAGCCGGCGGCGCTGAGGGCGCTCGAGCAGGCGCTGACGATCAACCCGCACCTCGCGGGTACGCGCGCGACGGTCGACGAGCTGCGGCGGAAAATCAACGGCCCGAAGCTGTGACCGCGCCGCCAGCGGGTCAGCGCTTGACCGGCGCGCCAGCCAGCGGATGGGCTTGCTTGACCAGCGCCCTCAGGCGACCGTCCAGCACGTGGGTGTAAATCTGGGTGGTCGCGATGTCGGCGTGGCCGAGCATCTGTTGCAGGGAGCGGAGATCGGCGCCGTGCGCCAGAAGGTGGCTGGCGAATGAATGGCGCAGCACGTGCGGCGACACCCGGTCCGGCGCGATGCCGGCCCCGACCGCCAGGTCCTTCAACAGCTGCGCCAGGCGCGCCCGCGTCAGGTGGTTCTGGGCGCCGCGCGACGGGAACAGCCACGCCTGCGCCTTCGCCGCGCGGCCCTTCGGAACGAACTTTTCGCGCACCTCGAGATAGGCGGCGATGGCGTCCCCGGCCGGCTCGCTCAGCGGCACCATCCGTTCCTTGCCGCCCTTGCCGCGCACCACCAGCATCTGCCGGTCGCGGCTGAGTGCCGACAGCGGCAGCCCGACCAGCTCCGAGACCCGTAAGCCCGTGGCGTAGAGGACCTCGACCAACGCCACCAAGCGGCGTCCTTGCGCCCCCGGCCAGGCGCGCGCCGCCGCCAGCAACTCGTCAACCTCGTTCTCGCTCAGGAACTTGGGAATGCGTTGCGCTCGGCGCGGACTGTCGAGCGCCGCCGTCGGATCGTCGCCACGCGCGCCTTCGGCATAGAGGAAGCGGAAGAACTGGCGCAGTGCCGAAAGCCGCCGCGCGCTGGTGCCCGGCGCCATGCCGGCCGCCGACAGCGACTGCAGGTACTGGCGCAGCATCTGCTGGCTGGCGTCCTCGGGAGCGCGCCGCCGGGCGACCGTGAAGGCGGCGAAGTGGCGGAAGTCGCGGCGGTAGGAATCGATGGTGTTGGCGGCGGCGCCTTCGGCGGCAAGCTTGTCGAGGAAGCTCTCGACGCGACGTGATTCCGGGGGCGATTCCGGCGGTCGGGACGCGGGCGGCGCGGAACGGCCGGCGCCTCTCATGTCATAGACCCGCGGCCAGTGCCGCTTCGACCGCCAGCGCGCGCGCTTCCTTCTGGAAGCCGGTGGCGCGCAGGCTGATTAGCACCTCGCGTAGCAGCAGCGGACTGGCGCCCGCCGGGCCGTCGTCGCCGAGCGCCAGCAGTGCCAGCAACACCGTTTCACCAAGGCGGTTGCGGCCCTGCGGCGACGGCTCGGCGGCGGTCGCGGCGTTGCTGGCGGCCGGCCCGACTTGCGCGGTCTTCTTCTCGGCCTCGCCGCCGCGTCCACGCGCCGCCTCCGTCGCCTCCTTGAGGCGGAACCACAGCGCCGGGCTGGGCATCGTCACCTTGTCGCGGCCGGTCGTGGTCGCCAGCTTTTCCCACGCCTGGGCGGGCACCGGCTCGCCGAGCGCGTCGAACAGCGTATAAAGCAGCGCCGGCAGCGCCTGCGCGTTCTTGCGCGCCTTGATCGAGTCGACCCACGCCGGCAGCTGATTGGTGTTCCACTCGGCGGCTTCGGGCGAGCCCATCAGGCGCACGATCGGCATCAGGCCGACGATCGCCTGGCCGGAATCCTTGTTGAACAGCGCGCTCGCCCGCATCAGCTGGAACCAGGCCTCGGCCGCGATGGCTTCGTTGTTGAGCAGCAGCGCGCGGATCGCCTCCGGCGCAAACCACAGCAGTTCCGCGGAAGGCGGAATGCGCTTCAGCACCGGCATGAACACCCGCACCACCGAGGCGTAGCGCCCCTCCTCGCGGCCCAGTGCCAGCGCGCGGGCGACGACTTCGGCCTGCGCCGTCGGCACCGTCTGCACCAGGGACGTGTGATAGAGCAACGCCCGGGTCATCGGACCGCCCTCGGTTTCGGCGCGAGACAGCGGATTGGCCAGGTCTTTTTCGGAGAAGCTTACGCTGGTGTAAAGCTGGCGCAGCGAATCGACGACCAGCGCACCCGCCGATTCCGCCCGTTCGCCGGCCTCGAGCCGCATCTCCAACGGCGCGTTGGGGCTGATGGCGATGGTGCGCAGCACACCCGGCCGGTTGGACGAGATCGCGTCGGCCGGCAGCTTCGCCTTCGCCACCCGCGCCATCGCTAGGTGCAGCGGCGATGGATCGGGCAGGCTGGCGATGGTCGCCGGCGTCTTGGTGGCGAGCGATTCCATCAGCGCGAAGAACACGTCATCCTTGACGCCCGACTCGCGCATCACCGAGACGCCCAGCATCGCCTTGTCGGTGGCGCCAGCCAGCGCCTGGCAGAAGATGAACGCCTTCTGCCAATAGGGCACGTTCTGGTCGCGGATCTGCCCACCGGCCAGCGCGCAGGCCCGCGCGTTGTCGTTGGCCAGGAACCGGGCCTCGGTCTCGATGCGCACCAGCTCCTGGTCGGTGTTGCGGCCGGGCGTCGCGTTGAGGAGCGTGTTGACGGCGACCAGGTCGCCCATGTCGGCCAGCAGCCGGACGCGGATCGCCACCAGGCTGGCCCCTTCGGATTTGCCCTCGGGCACGCGTGCGATGCTGAGCAGCATCCGCCGCATCAGCTCGCGCATGGTCGCCGACGGCGTGTTCACCGGCAGCTTCGGCAGCAGCCGCTCGACCAGCGCCCGGTCGGTGCCGCGCCACATGTCGGCGCCGAAGCCGCCCTGCTCCACCGTCAGCGTGCCGGCGGTGTCGGAATCGACCTTCTTGAGGCTGTCGACCTGCACGCCGGCGCCAGTGGCCGCCACCGGCTGCGCCACGGCGGCGCCGGTGCCGGACGTGATAGGCGCGTTCGCGGCACCCGGCGGCGGCTCCAGTTTCTGCGGCGGCTGCAAATGGATCGGCTGATCCTGCTGCGCCCGCGCGCCCAACGGCGCGAGCACGGCAATCGCCCCCGCCAGCAGCGCGCCGGCCCACGCCTTGGTCGCCGGCTTTGGCGATCGTTTAGCGCGGGAATCGGTCATCCGGAAGCACTCTCTCGACTTTGTTCACCGGCGCGGGAATATCCCAGGTGGCGAGGAACACGGCGCCGCCGCCGAGCATGATGACGACCAAAAGAAACACCACCCTGGAAACGTTTCTCATCGTCGTCCCTCTAGCTCGTCCCTTTGGCCGGTCGACCCGAATAGCCGGCCGCGCTCGCGGCGGCGACATAACGACAGCCGCAGTCGATTATGCTAAGTTCCGACTATGGCAATATTTCGGCAGCCCCTTGCCCCGCAGTGTATCGGCTCGGGCATCCGCTTTCAACGATCCTCGGCCCCCGCCGGGCGGGCGGCGAAGGATTTGTTGCGCCCGCGACCAGGCGACAAGGCCACGGCCCCCGCTTGTCGCGCATGACGGCCGATCTGTCACGCACTTCCGGAAAGTCCGTCGTTCTGGTCGGCCTGATGGGGGCCGGCAAGACGAGCGTCGGGCGAAAGCTCGCCGAGAAACTTGAGCTGCCGTTCACCGACGCCGACGAGGAGATTGTCAAGGCCGCCGGCTGCTCGATCGAGGACATCTTCGAGCATTACGGCGAGGACGCCTTCCGCGACGTCGAGGAGCGGGTGATCTCGCGGCTTCTCGACCAGGGCCCGCAGGTGCTGGCGACCGGCGGCGGCGCGTTCATGAACCCGAGGACGCGGACGCAGATTGCCGCCCAGAGCGTTTCGGTGTGGCTGCGCGCCGATCTCGACGTGCTGTTGCGCCGTACACGGCGGCGCGGCGGTCGGCCGCTCTTGAAAAATCGCGATCCCAAGGCCACCCTGAAGCGGTTGATGGACGAACGCTATCCGGTCTACGCCGAAGCCGACATCATCGTCGACTCCAAGGACGAGGGCCCCGACGCGACGGTGCGTTTGATCACCGACGCGCTCGGCGCGCTCGGCGCCGCCGGCAAGGAGACCCTCGCATGACCCCCCGCCCCGCGCCTGCGTCGATGACGGTGGAGCTTGGGCCGCGCAGCTACGACATCCTGGTCGGCGGCGGTCTCCTCGCCGATGCCGGCCGGCTGGCACGCCCGTTATTGGCCGAGCCGCGGGTCATCGTCGTCACCGACGCCAACGTCGCCGGCCATTGGCTCGCGACCGTCGAGAAGTCGCTCGATGACGCCGGCATCGCCCATGACGGCATCGTCCTGGAGGCCGGTGAGCAGACCAAAGACTTCGTCCACTTCGAGCGGCTGACCGGCAGACTCCTCGACGCCCACGCCGAGCGCACGACGACGCTGATGGCCCTCGGCGGCGGCGTCATCGGCGACATCACCGGCTTTGCCGCCGCGGTGACGCTGCGCGGTATGGACTACATCCAATTGCCGACGACGCTGCTGGCGCAAGTCGACAGCGCGGTCGGCGGCAAGACCGCCATCAACGTCCAGCACGGCAAGAACCTGGTCGGCGCCTTCCATCAGCCGCGACTGGTGCTCGCCGACACCTCGACGCTCGACACGCTGCCCAAGCGCGAGCTTCGCGCCGGCTACGCCGAGGTGGTCAAGTACGGGGTGCTCGGCGATGCGAAATTCTTCGCTTGGCTGGAGAAGAA
>JACPJY010000091.1 GCA_016187325.1 Rhodospirillales bacterium
CACGTAGCCCTTGACACGCCGGCGCTCGCTTTCCGTCGACAGTACCAGGGTGCCGATCAGCCCGGCGATGACACCGCCGCGCTCGATGTCGCCGACCAGGACCACCGGCACGTCGGCGGCCTCGGCGAAGCCCATGTTGGCGATGTCACCCTGGCGCAGGTTTACCTCGGCCGGGCTACCGGCGCCCTCCACCAGCACCAGGTCGGCGTCGCCGACGATAAGCGCGAAGCTTTCCAGCACCCGCGGCAGCAGTTTGGGTTTCAGCGCATGGTAGTCGCGGGCGCGGGCCTGGCCTTCGACGTGCCCCTGCACGATAATTTGTGCGCCGGTCTCCGACTGCGGCTTCAGCAACCCCGGGTTCATGTGCACGCTCAAGGGCCGCCCGGCGGCGCGCGCCTGCAGCGCCTGGGCGCGGCCGATCTCGCCGCCATTCCCGGCGACGGCGGCGTTGTTGGACATGTTCTGCGGCTTGAACGGCGCGACGCGGAAGCCGCGCTTCGCGTAGGCCCGGCACAGCCCGGCGACCAGCAGCGACTTGCCGACGTCGGAGCCGGTGCCCTGCAACATCAGGGCGCGGGCACCCAGGCCGCGCTCACCGGAAGCGGTCAAGCACGGACCTCAGCTTGTCGGCCTTCGGGTTCCTGTGGCGGCCTTCCAGCACGATCGCCTCCGGGGTGGCACCGGCGCCGTAGAACGTCTCGTTGAAGTCGCGGCGGCGAACCAGCGCCGCGCCCTCCAGCGAGGCGCCGGCGAACGCGCCGACCTTGGCGTTGGTGAAGGCGAGCACGTCGACCCGCAAGTTCGTGGTGGTGGAGGCCTCCATGCCGGCGCCGTAGAAGCCGCCGGTGACGCCGATGTCGGCGCCGAGCTTGCCCTGATGCTTGAGGATCGAGCGCAGCGCGCCGTCGTTGCGGATCACCAGCACGGTCTCGGTGTCCTGGACACCGATCTGCAGGCCAAAGCTGGCGGCGCCGAGGGTGTAGAAGGCGGGGTATCCCCAGCTCCCGTCGGCGGTCCTCGCGATCAGCACACCCGAGCCGCCCTCGGCGCCGACTAGGAAGCCGGCCTTCACCGACGACGGCACGATCAGGAGCCCACGCGCCGACGGGATGTAACCGGCGAATTCCTTGAGCTGCGGCAGGCGGGCGAAGTTCTCGACCGTGTCGGCCGACCACTCCAGCAGCCGCACAGTCGCCTGTTCCGGGGTCTCGCGCATCTCCTGGCAGGCGTAAAGCGGCGCGAGGCCGAAAGCCAACACGATCCAAAACGCCAATTTTCTCATCGGTCTTCCCTCCTTCGTCGCCGTCGCCAATCGGGTCATCAGAATTTCACGCCCTTCAAAACTCCACGCCGGCCTGCGCCTTGACGCCGGAGCGGAATGGATGCTTGACCATCGTCATCTCGGTCACCAGATCGGCGATTTCGATCAGCTCGTCCTTGGCATTGCGCCCGGTGACCACCACGTGCAGCATCTCGGGCTTTACCTTCAAGGTGGCAATCACGTCCTCGACCGGCAAGTAGCCGTAACGAAGCACGATGTTGAGCTCGTCGAGGATCACCATCTTGTAGGACTCATCCGCGATCATCGCCCTGGCCGCCGCCCACGCCGCCCGCGCGGCCTCGATGTCGCGCTGGCGGTCCTGGGTCTCCCAGGTGAAGCCTTCGCCCATCGCCTTGATGGTGACGAGATCGGGGAAGCGGGCGAGCACGTTGCGCTCGCCGGTCTTCCACACGCCCTTGACGAACTGCACGATGCCGACGCGCATGCCGTTGCCGATGGCGCGGATGGCAAGGCCCATGGCGGCGGTGGACTTTCCCTTGCCCTTGCCGGTGTGGACGATGATCAACCCCTTCTCGCGGGTCTTGGTGGCAAGGATCTTGTCGCGCGCCGCCTTCTTCTTCGCCATCTTCTCGGCGTGGCGCTTGTTGAGGGCTTCTTCGTCGAGGGCGTCTGTCATCGATCGTCTCCGGCCGCGTCGGCCATGCTCGGTTTCTTTTTTAGCGCGTTTGGGCCGGTCCCGGCCAGGGCGGCGAGGGTCTTGTGCGCGCTGTTGAGGCGCGGCCGCCACAGGCCGCGGCGTTCGGCCTCCAACAGCCGCGTCGCCATCTCCTTCAGCGCCGCCGGGTTAGCGTCCTCCAGGAAGGCGCGCACGGAACCGTCCGCCAGGTAGGCGTCGTAGACGGCGTCGAAGTGGTGGTCGGCGACGCAGCGCGCGGTGGCCTGGAAGGCGAACAGGTAGTCCACCGTCGCCGCCATCTCGAACGCGCCCTTGTAGCCGTGGCGCATGACGCCC
Organism: Rhodospirillales bacterium; assembly: GCA_016187325.1. Taxonomy (GTDB): domain Bacteria; phylum Pseudomonadota; class Alphaproteobacteria; order Rhodospirillales; family Casp-alpha2; genus JACPJY01. The sequence goes on from JACPJY010000091.1 coordinate 2,295, forward strand.
TTGATCCACTTGGGATTGACCACGCGGGCGCGCACCACGCGGGCGATCTCGTCCTCCAGCGTGCGCACCACCGGGCGCTCGGGGCGCGAATGGTCGTTGTGGTAGACCGCCGGGCGGGTTCCCGAAAGGGTTTGCACCGCGACGGCGAGGCCGCCCTCGAACTGGTAGTAGTCGTCGGAGTCCAAAAGATCATGCTCGCGGTTGTCCTGGTTGTGGACTACCGCCTCGACCTCGGCGAGCCGCGCCTCGAACAGGCCGTGCTGGGCCTCGCCCTCGGCCCCCGATCCGTAGGCATAGCCGCCCCAGGCGACGTAGGCGCGGGCGAGATCGTCGTCGGTCTCCCAGCCTTGCTCGTCGATCAGCGCCTGCAGGCCGGCACCGTAGGCGCCCGGCTTGGAGCCGAAGACCCGGAAGCCGGCGTGGCGCGCTGCCTCCTTCACGGACAACCCGCTTTCGACCAGCCGCGCGGTCTCGGCGCGGCTGCGCTCGGCAAGCGGGTTGACATCGGCGTCCTCGTCCAGCGCCGCCACGGCGCGGGAGGCGGAGTCGAAGAGATCGATGAGCGCCGGGAACGCGTCGCGGAAGAAGCCGGAAACCCGCAGCGTCACGTCGACGCGCGGCCGGCCGAGCACGGACGCCGGCAGCACCTCGAACCCGGCGACGCGCCGGGAAGCGACGTCCCAGGTCGGCCTGGCGCCGATCAGGGCCAAAGCTTGCGCGATGTCGTCGCCGCCGGTGCGCATGTTGGCGGTGCCCCAGGCGCTGAGCGCCATCGTCCTCGGCCAAGCGCCCATGTCCTGCCGGTGGCGCTCGACCAGCAGCGACGCGGATTTCCAGCCCAACGTCCACGCCGCCGGCGTCGGCACGGTACGGGTGTCGACGGAGTAGAAATTGCGGCCCGTCGGCAGCACGTCGAGGCGGCCGCGGGTCGGCGCGCCCGACGGCCCCGGCACGACGAAGCCGCCGGAAAGCCCGGTCAGCAGCCCTGCGATCTCGGCGGCGCCGCAGGCGACGACGGCGGGCTTCAAGGCGTTTTCGATCGTCTCCAGAACCGCCCGCGTCGCGGCCCATGCCGGGTCGGGAGCGCGGTCGCCCATGACCAGTTTTTGGGCCAGCGCCTCGATACGCTCGACGGTGTCGCCGGCGCTGCGCCACGGCTGGTCGTCGTCGAGAATATGGGCGAGCGCCTTCGGCCTCGGCCCTTTCCACGGCGCCGCCATGTCGCAATCGAGCGGATCGAAGACCAGCCCTAAGTCCTTCACCAGCGCCCGGTGCAACGATTCGCCGCCGGGATCGCCGGAATTTCTCGGCACGCGCACCAGCGCCACCAGCAAGTCGGCGAGGAGGCGGCCGTTCGGCGCCTCGCCGAACACGTGCAAGCCGTCGCGGATCTGCATCTCCTTCAGCTCGCACAGATAATTGTCGAGCTTGGAAAGCGCCCGCGTCTCGCTCTCGTCCTTGGCGATGCCGCAGTCCTGATCGAGGCCGATGCGGCGGCAGAGATCGAGAATGTCGCGGGTGAGCACCTTCAGCCGCCTCGGATCGACGCCCGACGCCTCGTAGTACTCGTCGACCAATTGTTCGAGATCGCGCAGCGGCCCGTAGCTTTCGGCGCGGGTGAGCGGCGGCGTCAGGTGATCGACGATCACGGCCTGCGCGCGACGCTTCGCCTGGGTGCCCTCGCCCGGGTCGTTGACGATGAACGGATAGAGGTTGGGCATCGGACCCAGCGCCGCCTCCGGGAAGCATTCGGCCGAGAGCGCGAGCGCCTTGCCCGGCAGCCACTCCAGATTGCCGTGCTTGCCGAAGTGGACCACAGCGTCGGCGCGGAAAGACTCGCGCAGCCAGGCGTAAAAGGCGAGGTAGTGGTGCGGCGGCGGCAGAGATGGGTCGTGGTAGCTGGATTTCGGATCGACGTTGTAGCCGCGCGCCGGTTGCAGACAGACGGCAATGTTGCCGAGAGTGAACGCCGGGATGGCGAATCGCCCGCAATCGACCGCGCCAGGCTGGTAGTACGGGTCCTCCTCCGGCGCGCCCCAGCGCGCGAGCACCGCGTTCTGCGTTTCTTCCGGCAGACCGCGCAGGAACAACTGGTAGTCGGCCATGGAGAACGTTTCCTCGACGCGGCGGCGGGGAAGCGCGCGCAAGTCGTTGGTCGGGCCTTCCAGGAAACGCGCCACCAGGGCCGCCCCATCGGCCGGGATGCCGTCCACCCGGTAGCCGGATTCCTTCAGCGCCCTCAAGACGTTGACCGCGCCTGCCGGGGTGTCGAGGCCGACCCCGTTGGCGAGCCGGCCGTCGCGGTTGGGATAGTTGGCGAGCACCATGGCGAGGCGGCGGTCTTCGGGCGCTTTCAGCCGGAGCCGCGCCCAGCGGGC
>JACPJY010000092.1 GCA_016187325.1 Rhodospirillales bacterium
ACCCGCTGCACTGGGGAGATGGCGTGTCCCTATCAGCAAGTCGAGCGGCTGATCCATTTTGCCTCCCGCGACGCCTTCGACATTGAGGGGCTCGGCGAAGCCAACATTCGGCTGTTTTTCGACAACGGCCTCATCAAGCAGCCGGCCGACATCTTCAAGCTCAAAACCAAGCCCCAGGAGGTAACCGAGGTCGTCGCCGAGTGGCACAGGTTACAAAGCGCGGTGCGACAAGCCGCGAAGGGACGCCCCGAGACCGCCGGCGCCAAGCGCAAGAAGGGCGAAGGATACAAAAGCGTCAGCAACCTTTTCGCGGCGATCGACGACCGACGGCGGATTCCCCTCAACCGCTTCATCTATGGGCTTGGCATCCGCCAAGTGGGAGAGGCGACGGCCCGGCTGCTGGCACGGGTCTACGGCACGCTCGGCGCGTGGCAGGGCGCGATGACGGCGGCGGCCAAGGAGCGCGCCAAGCACCGGGACGCGACCAAGTCCGACGAAGTCGGCGAGGCGTATGCGGAGCTGTGCAATGTCGAATCGATCGGCATGAGCATGGCCGACGATATCTGCCGCTTCTTTTCAGAGTCGCATAACATAAAGGTCATCCGGGCGCTCGAGGCGGAGCTCACGGTCGAGAGCTTCGCCGCCCCGGTTTCGTCGTCGTCGGTCGCCGGCAAGACGGTGGTGTTCACCGGTACGCTGGAAACGCTCAGTCGTGCCGAGGCCAAGGCGCGGGCGGAAGCGCTCGGCGCCAAGGTCGCCGGCAGCGTCTCGAAAAAGACCGACTACGTAGTGGTCGGCGCCGACGCCGGCTCCAAGGCCAACAAGGCCAGGGAGTTGGGCGTCAAGACGCTCTCCGAGCAGGAATGGCGGAAACTCGTCGGTTGACGCCCGCGGCTCGCCGCACCTGACCCTAGGGAAATCCCCAGAACGCCCGGGAAACTCCTAGTATCCAGGGTTCCCCTAGGCCCCTACGATTCAAGGAGAAAATTGGCCTGGAACGGCAATTATCCACAGACCAAAACGGGCCTGCCCTAAGACACCCGATGCACTTGGGGGAAGCGCGACGCCACCAATCGCCCGCTGGGGCTTGCGAGGAAACCCATGGGCAATTCGAGGCGTCTCTGAACCTGGGGAAGGAGACACCAAGATGGAGCGGTGCAACTTCAAGAACGTCAACCTGGTGATCGCCGAGCCCAACGAGGCGATCCGTTTCGGCCTGCGCGGCGCGCTGATGCGCGTCGGCTTCGAGCACGTCGCCGACACCGGGGATTTTTCGACCGTGCGCGAGCTGTGCGCCAACGGCGACGCTGACCTGCTCATCTGCGGCACCCGGCTGACAAACGGCGACTTCGGCGGCCTGATCCACCATATCCGCCACTACGACCTGGGCCATAACCCGTTCATCAACATCATCACGATGATTCCCGCCGCCGATGAACAGACGATCAGGAAGGCCATCAACGCCGGGACCGACGACATTTTAGTCATGCCGTTCGCCCCGGGACGGCTGTTGGAACGGATCGACCACATGATCCGAGAACGCAAGCCGTTCGTGGTCACCACCGACTACATCGGCCCGAACCGGCGCACAGGACACCGGCCGGGGTCGCAGGTGATCCCGCAAATCGAGGTTCCCAACCCGCTCAGGGCAATGGTCGAGGCGGCGCCCGACCGCGACAAGCTGCGTTCCGAGATCGATTCAATGGCGAAAATGCTCAACGAGCAGAAGATCGAGCGTCACGCCTTCCAGATCGTCTATTTGGCAGATAAGATCGACCGCATCACTACCGCCGTGCCGGGTGACGACAGTGTGCGCCCCGATCTCGAGCGCCTGCTATGGGTATCCAACGACATCGGCCGCCGTGTCGCCGGCACCGCCTACGCCCATTGGGACGAAAAGTGCCGATCGCTGGTCGGCATTATGACCCGGGTGCGCCGGGCGAACATGAAGCCGACCGCCCGCGACCTGCTTGAGCTGAACGGGCTTGCCAAAACTTTCAAGATCGACATCCGCAACATCGAGCAGCCCGCCGCCCGCATCGCTTGACCCGGCCACCCGTGTCGGGGCACCCGTGGTGGCGCCCGGCGTCGCCGTCAGATGCTCTTGTCCCGTGGGTTGAAGATCTGCGGCGGGACCACCGGCCGTTTCACGGGCGGCAGCGGTGGCGGCACGATCTCGATGTTGAGGCTGCCCCAATCGTCCTGCTTGCGGTGAAGGAAAGGGTTGATGATCGCCAGCGTCTGATCGCGCTTGACGGCGTCTTCGACCAGATCCTCCAGTTTTTCGGCAAGCGTGAGGTTCCAGGGGACGACGTAGTTGCGGGGCTCGAGCGAGCCTTCCGGGCGCAGCCAAAGATAGATCGCTTCGCCTTCCTTGAGGCTGACGCCGAGCACCTGCGCCTTCGGCTTGTTGCGTAGGTACCACTCGAAGCTCATCGGCTTCGGTTTGCTCAGCATTTCCACCATCTCGACATAGACGACGGGAATGAACAGCGTGGTGATGACGACGGCAAGCACCCGTACCCGCGTCGGGCGCGGCGCCCATATGGCGATCGTGGCCAGCGCCGCGGCAACGCCGGTGGCGCCGGCAAAGGCGTAAAAAAGGACATCCATCAGTTGGGCCTCGTGATCAGTGGTCGCCGAAGGGTGCTGACGCTCCCCGGGACCAGATTTCCCTCGCTCGTCAGCCTGAACCGGAACGCCGTTTCCTCCTGGTTCTGGCGGGTGAGCACGACGTCTGTCGCCAGAATCTGCCGTGACTCCTCGAACTGCTTTTTGACGCTGACGACGACCTTTACCGGCACGCCGGTATTCGGCGGCGGCCGGCCGTACATGTGAACGTTGACGATGTATTCCCCGGGCGGGATGCCGCGGCTGTACGAAATCTCGTAGTTCTCGTCGGTGGCGTCGCCCTCGAAACCGAGGTCGTCGCGCAACAGGTTGAAAGTGTGACCGCCCTGGTTCCAAAACCCGACGGGGGCCTCGTTGGGGGCCTGCACCCACAGGTCGACGTCCACCGGCATGGTCGGCGGCCAGTGAATCTCGACGATGACGTTGCCCGGCGCCTTGTGTTCCTCGGTTTCCTGCTTTCTCTGGGTAATGTGGGGCAGCAGCATGATCACCATGGCGACGAAGCCGAGAAGCGCGAGCGTGACGACATCGCGGAATACCGTACCCCAGGCATCTTCTTCGAGAGGATCAATTTCGCGCACGAGACTCGCTCATCCGGATGACCGCCGCGATCAGATCGACCGTTCCGGAGGTCAGGATGCGGTAATTGATGATCAGCCAGATGTGCAGAACCGCCCCCACCAGGGTCGTATACAGCGCCACCGACATGCCGTTGATCAGGGTCGCAACCATGGTCGCGACGGAGTCCGCGTTCTTGGCGGTATCCGGATCGACTCCCGACAGCGCGATGATAAAGCCGATGACGGTGCCGATCAGGCCGAGCAGGACCAGCGCATTGGCAATGTGGCGGACGTCGACAATGCCGTCGGTGAGCTTGAGCCGGAACGCATCCGCTTGGATGGTGCGGCTTTCCGGGCCGGCGTTCTCGGTCTCCTTCAAGAACCGTCCGGCACGGGAATCCGGAGGCAATGTGCCCGCCATCAGGTCGTTGAGCTCGACGCTGCGACGCCAGATCTTGACGCAGCACAGCACGAGTCCATAGGCAAACACGGCAAAGATGAAAAGCGACAGCTCCGCCAGGTAGGCGTCGATGACGCCGTCGAGCCAACCCTGAAGATAGGCACCAACCAACAACGCTCCCGCCACCAGATTGACAAGGGCGAAGCGGATAAAGAGCAGGTATC
>JACPJY010000093.1 GCA_016187325.1 Rhodospirillales bacterium
GTTAAGCGGCCTTTTTGGTCTTCGGTTTCTTCATCTCATCGTTGTCCTTTTTTGGGGTTGCGGGCAAGCCCGCGGCGAAGGCCATGGCCGGCGTTCTGCCGTTCATGCCGCGGCCCTGGTGGGGTCGGTCGTTGTTGTAGGTCTTGAGGTAAGCGTCGAGCGCGACCTGCATCTCGTCGATGGACTCGAACCAGGTGCGGCGGCCCTCGACGCGGAAGTGCTCGTCCAAGAGGGTGCGGTGCAGGCGCTCGACGTAGCCGTTGGACTGCGGCCGCCTGACGCGGGTGGTGCGGTGGTCGATGCCCTCCAGTTGCAGGAACAGCTCGTAAGGGTGGCGGTCCGGGCGGCCGCAGAACTCGCGGCCGTTGTCGGAGAGCACGGTGTCGATTCTGGCGTTGACGGCCTCGAAGGCAGGCAGCACGTCGGTGTTCATCAGGTGCACGGCGGTGACCGGCATCTTGTTGGGATAGAGCCGCGCCCAGGCGTAGCGGCTGTGGCAGTCGATGGCGGTCTGCAGATAGACCTTGCCGACGCCCTTGAGCGCGCCGACGAAGAAGGTATCGACGGCGACCAGCGCGCCGGTGTGGGGCGCCTCGATGTGGCGGTCGCGGAACTCGGGGCTGAAGCGCTCCAGCAGCCGGACCTGCTCGTCGCTGAGCTCGATGGTGCGCTCGGCGGTGGAGCGCTCCAGGCGCAACAGGCGCTCGTGCCTGGTCAGGAGGCCGTGGCGGCCCCACACCCCGCGGACGCCGCCTGAGGACACCTGGACGCCCTTCAGCATCAGCTCCTGGGCGACGCGCAGCGCGCCGTGGCAGGGATGGGCCAGGGCATGGTCGAGGATCGCTTGCTCGACCTCGGCCGCCACCCGATTGGGATGCGGGGTCCGCGCCCCGGGCAGCCGGTCGAGCAGGCCGTCGGCCCCGTAGGTCTGGAAGTTGCGGCGGATCTCGTAGAACTGCTGGCGGGAATAGCCCATCACCTTGCAGGCCTTGCTGACGTTCTGAAGCTCGGTGGCGAGTTCGAGCAGGCTGAGCTTGCGGCGTGCTATCTTCTTCTCCGTGGTCATGTCGTTCTCCTGATCGGGTTGGTTCGTGGTTGCACACAAATCCATACCCAGCCAGGAGCGGCATGGCCACACCGTCCGGGGCGCTCCGGACTCTCGCGGTCCCGCGCCCCGGCCGGGTGGCCTAACTGTCAGGTGATTACCAGATCAGGACAAGCTGGCTCTTCGGAGGATAATCCTTGAAGCTGTGCACCTTGCGCTTCGGGCGCGTTTTCATCCTCGGGCCCCAAGCGCATTTTCACAATCCCCCCTCCGCCAACTCTCTGCCGCTATGGCCAGCGAGTAGATTATGAAATAAGGCAGCGAAGGCTGGCCGCCGAAGTTCGCGCGTGCCCGGAAGCGACCGATGGTGGCTTCTCGGCGGACCGGGGTCGGAATATAATAATATTGTGCTGCGGAGACGCCCCTCGGAAAGACCCAATGACAAGTTTGCGCATTGCTTATGTGGTCGCCGCTCTCGCATTCTTTCTTCAAGGCTGCGCGGTTGCGCCGTTCGACCGATTCTATGCAACCGACAATAACGAATCTCCAAGCTGTGCCGCCAACAGCACTCGCGCCAGCCTGAAACTCGTGAGCGAGGGCCCGGGCAAAGACTATTTCGTTGGCCTCGCGCTTTCCGGCGGCGGCAGCCGGGCGGCGAATTTCTCGGCGGCGGTAATGCTCGAGCTCGAGAAGGCCGACTGGCTCAAGCATGTGCAATACATCTCGTCCGTCTCCGGCAGTTCCTTGCCGGCCGCCTATTACGCGCTGTTCGGCGACGACGAGGAGGGACGTTGGAACGAGACAGTCATCCGCAAAACCTTCAGCCAATGTTTCGAATGTTGGTGGGCTGGGTATGTCGCGCTGCCGCATCGTCTTGTTCGCTTCCTCGGGACCGGATACGACCGAACGGATGCAATGATCGACGTGTTCAACGATCGGATCTTCGACGGACGACGGTTTGCGGACTTCCGCTCCAAGGATAAGGCCCCGCGACTGATCATCAACGCGACGGATTATCATTCCGGCAATACTTTTAGGTTCGAGAACGACGCTTTCGACAAGCTGTGTTCCAACCTCGCCGATTTGCCCGTGGCGCGGGCAGTCGGCGCATCGGCGGCATTCCCCGGACTTCTCAACAACGTGACGTTTAGAAACTTCTCTCCCAAGGCTGGAACGCAACGCTATGTCCACACAATGGACGGCGGTGTGGCGGACAATCTCGGGCTAGAGACTCTGCTCGGGCTCGCTAAAAAATTTCTCGATAAAAACGGCAGCCCACAACGATGTCTTATTATCGCGGTTGATGCGCATCTATCTTACGACAAGGAGTTAGAAAAGGAGCTTCCGGACACGCGAGGCCCACTCGATGCTTTCATCGACAGTAACGCGGTCGATGCATTCTCGATAATACTGGCAGATCAACGGATCACCACTATTCGGGAACTTGGCTTCGACCGGGATCATTTGGATGCGGCGTTGAAAGATAACGAACCCATCGGTTTGCTCGAAGTGTCAAAAATGGGGTGCAAGGTCTGGCATATCGCGCTTACTCAATTACAGCCTTGGCGCGTGCCGAAGGAACCGTCGCTACCGATATGGCAACCATGGAAGATCTCCGAACCTACAGTGGTCAAGAAGTATAACCAGCAGAACTTCGATCCCAAAGTAGGGCGCTATTCGAAGATGGGCCTTGACCTGCCCGCAGATTTCTACAAGAAATGCCTCGCCACGATCCCGACTCGCTTCCAGATCGACGAGACGAAGATGGGCCTTGACCTGCCCGCAGATTTCTACAAGAAATGCCTCGCCATGATCCCGACTCGCTTCCAGATCGACGAGAAGCGGGTCGATGACCTTTATCTTGCGGCGCAATTTCTGGTTCAGGAGGATCAGACAAAAAAGCGCGTCTCGCAATGGTTCGATGAGATTTTGCACGGCGAGTAAATAGCGCCTGACTTGGCGCACCGGGCGCGCGAGGTTCGGTCGCGTCCAAAGGATGCGCCCAAACGGCGGAGTTCCCCCCTGCGGCGCCGTTAAGGAACCTCTGAACAAGTAGCGCCGCCATGGGGCGCTGAGGACGTTGCTCGGCGGGGGGCGCCGCGGACGCCTGCGGTCGGGCCGGGGTGCCCGGCTTTTCCGCCCTTTCGGGGCGCTCTTGCCGCTCGTCGGACACACTACGCCCCTTGTGGCTTGAGTAAGCGCCGCCGGACCACGAACAGGTTGGCCAGGGCGCAGGTCACAAACAGGCGGTGGGTGTTCTTTTTCAGTCCTCGGTAGCGCACCTTGATGAAGCCGAACACCCGCTTAATCACGCCGATGACGTGCTCGACCTTGGTGCGAGAATCTTGTATCCAATTAAAAACAAAAGATTCTTTAGAGAGGGTTGGCTACCGGTCCCTCTCCCTCCGCCACTTCGCCGAGAGCATCTGAAATCCAATTGTCTTCCAGGAAATACCGGGGGAGCTCCCACATCATTGATGTGATGCGGCCTGGATGAGTGCCGCCTCAAGCTCCGCGATGCGCGCCTTGAGACCAGCGATCGTCGGCGCGACCTCCTCGGGCGTATAGCGTGGTGTGATGTGCTGCGGGCAGTTCCAGTCGAAGCCCTCGACCGTGATGACGAAGCCCCGCTCGATCCGTGCCCGGTAGTCCGGCATCTCGAGGCGCGACAGTACCGCCTGGTCGTCGAGCCCGATGATCCGGGCACGGCCGAACAGCTTGAGACGGGTCTTGTTTGGGTAATCCATGAAGAACAGTGACACACGGTCTTCCGTCATCAGGTTCCCGACGCTGACATACTGGCGGTTGCCGCGGAAATCCGCGAAGCCGATCATGCTCTCGTCGAGCACGCGCACGAAGCCGGTCGGCCCGCCGCGATGCTGGATGTAGGGCCAGCCCGTCTCGCTGACGGTGGCCATGTAGAGCGAGTTCCGCGCCGCGATGAACCCGGCCTCGGCTTCGGTGAGCTGATGGTTTACCGCGTCCGTCACGCCCTCCATCCGAGCGTAGGAGGACCGGCTTCCTAGCTCCCCCTGTACCTTCTTCACCGTCGGCGTGAAGGCGATATCGGCAAAATGATGTGGCATGACGTCGTCCAGCGGGTCCGCGCCAGCGTTACAGGCCGAGATCCGAGAGGCCCGGGTGATCCGCAGGGCGAGGCCCCTGCGGCCAGTGGAACTTCCGGTCGCTCTCGCGGATCGGCTGGTCGTTGATGCTCGCGAAGCGCAGGCGCATCAGGCCGCATTCGTCGAACTCCCAGTTCTCGTTACCATGGCTGCGGAACCAGTTCCCGGCGTCGGCGCGCCATTCATAGGCGAAGCGCACCGCGATGTGGTTCTCGGCGAAGGCCCAGAGCTCCTTGATCAGGCGATACTCCAGCTCCCGCGCCCATTTGCGCTGTAGGAAGGCGACGATCTCGGCGCGGCCGACCGGGAACTCGGCGCGGTTGCGCCAGCGGCTGTCTTCCGTATAGGCGAGCGACACCCGCTCCGGGTCGCGCGTGTTCCAGGCATCCTCCGCCATCCGCACCTTCTGGATTGCGGTCTCGCGCGTGAAGGGCGGCAGAGGCGGACGGGCGCCGGGTTGGGTCATCTGGTTCATCGAGGTCTCCTCCCTCTGTTCCGGCGAAGGGAGGCGCGGCCGAAGCCGCGCCAGGTCGCCTTCCGCATGGTCAGGCGACCTTGTTCAGTTCGATCTTGGGGAAGTCGATCTCGACCTGGGTCGCCTTGCCGAGCAGGTTGGTGAAGATGTTCATCGCGACATGCGTGATGATCTCGATGATCTCGGCGTCGGAGTGACCCGCCGCGCGGATCGCGTCGAACTCGGCCTTGCTCACCTGGCCGGTATGCTCGACCAGCGCGCGCGTGAAGGTCAGCGCGGCTTCCGCCTTAGCGTCCGCTGACCGGCCCTTGCGGTTGGCGAGCATCTCATGGTTGTCGAGGCCGACCTTCCGGCCGATCGCCGTGTGCGCCGAGACGCAGTACTGGCAGGCGTTCTGCTCGGCCACCGCGAGCGCGATGCGCTCGCGCGTCTTCGGGTCGAGCACGCCCGCGCCGGCAATCCCATGGATGCCCAGGAAGGCGTTCAGCGCCGCAGGCGAATTCGCCAGCACGCGGATGAAGTTCGGAACCATGCCGAGGCCAGACTGGACGACGTCCAGAAGCTGCTTGGCCTCGCCAGTGGCGGTTTGGGGGTCGATAACGTCAACACGAGCCATGAGATTGGTCCTTCCGTAATTGATGGTGCGGTGCTCCTCGGCGCCGCTCCCGTCTAATTTGGCTCATCATGATAATTGAATGAATACCCGACATATGGAACACTTTATTCCGAATGGAGGAATAAAATATGGACCGACTGCATGAGATCGAGGTCTTCATCGCGGTAGCGGACGCCGGCAGCTTCACCAAGGCCGGCGCGCGGCTGCGCCTGTCGCCCCCGGCCGTGACGCGCGCCATCTCGGCGCTTGAGGACCGGCTCGGTGCGCGCGTCTTCAACCGCACGACCCGGAGCCTGACGATCACCGATGTCGGGCAGCGCTTCCTTGAGAGTGCACGGCGCGTCCTCGCGGATCTCGATACGGCCGAGAAGGAGGCGGTCGGCGAGGCCGCAATGCCGCAAGGTCACCTCACCATCACGGCGTCGGTGACGTTCGGCCGATCCGCGCTGGCGCCGGTCGTCTGCGGCTTCCTCGGTCAGCACCCGCGGGTAACGGCATCTGTTTTCCTGCTCGATCGGGTCGTGAACCTCGTCGAGGAAGGGGTCGACGTCGCCGTGCGCATCGGGCACCTACCGGATTCGAACCTGATCGCCAAGCGGATTGGCGCAGTCCATCGGATCCTGGTCGCGAGCCCGGATTACCTCGCCAGGCGCGGGGCGCCCGCGTCACCGGCGGACCTGCGGCTCCATTCCGTGATCGCCTTCACAGGCCTCATGCCGAACCGCGAATGGCGCTTCCTGAACGGGCAGAAACCGGGCAGCGTGAGCCTGCTTCCGACGTTCGAAATCAATGATGCGGTCGCCGCCATACAGGCCGCCGAGATGGGGCACGGCATCACGAATGCGCTGTCGTACATGGTGAGCGACCAGATTCGCGGCGGGAAGCTGGCGCCAGTGCTCGACACCTTCACGCTGCCGCCCCAACCGGTTCACCTGGTCTACCCTCATGCGCGGCTCGTCGCGTCCAAGATCCGCGCGTTCATCGACTTTGCAGCTCCCCGGCTGAAGACCGCCCTCGACCAGTTGGCATGGAGGAGCACGCAAGACGCAACACCGGCCAGCTCGTCGGACGCTTCGGGGCGCAAGTCCTGACAGCTGAGAAACTGCGCTTTGGCTTTCAGCCCAAGACCTCGTCGTCCACGCCGCAGCCGGATTGGGGCTGCTCCACCGCCTTCAGCAGAACAGGTGTTTGTCGTCAGCGACCGCGAGACAGGTTGGGGTGATTTACTATCATAACGACTTGATTTACAACGAGAGAAGGTTCGAACCGGGTTCCTCTCCCTCCGCCAGTCGCTTTGCTGCTCTGCAACCAAAACCTCATCAATCTGGTTACGAAGGCCGATGCCGCCCTTGCAACACCATCCGCGGCTACCCTCGAGACGCGCCCTCTGGGGGGGCTAGGCGCCGACGCCGGGCAGGGGATCGCCAGCGGGTTTCATATATACAAGGGCCGTCGCCCACCGCTATCCTGCCGGTGGTTTTCAGCCGTTCTGTATCAACCGGGAGGGTTTTTATGTCGTTACGCAAGACAGTAGTGGGGGCTTTGAGCGTCATCGCGCTGGTGGGACTCGCCACCGTGGCCTCGGCGCAGCAGCGCCCGTCGTACGGGCCGGTGGTCACGCTGGAGACCGCCAAGAAGATGGCTGCGGCCGCCGTCGCCGAAGCCAAAAAAAACAAATGGAACGTCGCCGTTGCGATCGTCGATAATCACGGATTCCTGATCTATTACGAGCGGCTCGACGACACGCAAACCGCAAGCCCCGGCATCGCCATCGAGAAGGCGCGTACTGCCGCGATGTTCCGGCGTCCCAGCAAGGCGTTCGAAGACGTCGTCGGCAAAGGCCGCGTCGCCGTCCTCGGCTTGCCCGGGGCCACCCCGATCACCGGCGGGCTGCCGATTATGGTCGGAGGGCGCGTCGCTGGCGCCATCGGGGTCAGCGGCGTCACCTCCGAGCAGGACGAACAAGTCGCCAGGGCGGGCATCGACGCGCTGAAGTAGCCCGGATAATTCTCCAGGAGCGTGATTTCAGGGCGGCGGGTGCAGCATCACCCGCCGCCTTCGCACGTGATTCCTGTTGCATGATCGGCCCGCCGCAGCACTCCCGCCGGCGGGCCAGATCACGTGTCGAGCATGGGTGCGCCACAGCCGCCACGCGCCGGAAGTATCCGCTTCAAATTGCCACCCATTGCCGGCACCGCCTCGCGATCGCCGAACTGCCGGGGCGCCGGATTTATGTTCAGCAATAACGCGCAGACCGGCGTGAATGCTCGACCGAATGAGGGCACACTTGGATTTTTCCGCCGGACCGCCCAAGGCTGCAGGTGGCGCACTTTGTCGTTACTCGGGCGGATTTCCCCGATATCTTTCAAATCCGATGCCCTTCGGCCCGGCTTGAAGGAAGAGAACCGCATGGCCTCGAAATTTCATCTCACGACTCGCCGGGGCTTCGTCGCCGCCATGGGTTTCGGCGGCGTCAGCCTCTATGCCCTTTGGGTGGCCTACGGAGCCGCCCCGGGACCGTTGTCGCTGCTGGGCTTGCACGACGCCCATGGGAAGGGCGAGGACAAGGGTACGGGCGACGGCGGCAGTGGACACGGTGCCCCCGTCGAGGGTCCGACGACTGACGAATTCCGCCAGATGACGGCCGCGTTCGTCGAACGCTATCGTGTTTCCGACGGCGTCATTTATCCCCGGCTGCTGCCATTGGGGACGCCGCACGAACGGATGATCGCTGCGGATATACCGGCCGAGATGGGCCAGGCATCCGCCATCGCCAAGGGCGGTAGCGGGGCTGATCGAATTGACGGATGGCCCGCGAGCGATCATGACGCGCACGGCGGACACGGCGCGGGTTCGGCCGATGCAAGCCAGCGTGCCGGCATTCACGAGGACGGTGTTCGCGACGTCTACCTGTTAGCCGAGAAGTGGTCCTACGAACCGGCGCATTTGCGCCTCGACGCCGGCGTGCCTTACCGTTTTCGCATGATGGCGGCCGACGTGTCCCACGGCGCTTCGATCCAGTTCGGCCGTGGTGGACGGATGATCCGGTTGCGGCCGAACGCCGAGACCGCCCGGGAGATGACCTTCACCAAGCCCGGCAACTATCTGATCTATTGCACGATCTATTGCGGCGAGGGGCACGACAGGATGCAGGCCCGCATCGAGGTGGTGCGACCGGGGGAGACAAACTCATGACCGACTCGCTCCGCGACCGCTTCTCCGCGCTACCGTCCGGCGATCGCCGCCTGCTCGTGGGCATGAGTGCCGCGGCGCTGGCGGCGCTGTTGCTCGGCATTGTCGGCGGCCTGCTCACGGCGCTGGCGCGGGCCGGGTTTCTCGACGTAGTGCCCGAGACGGCCTACCGCTTCCTCACCGTCCACGGCGTCAGCATCTTCTTCTATTGGCTCTACCTCGCCCAGGTGGCGCTTTTGTTGGGCTTAGCGGCGGTCGAGAACCGGCGCGGCATTGCCTGGCGCGGGGCGGCGTGGACTGGCTTCCTGCTGGTTGTCGGAGGATTCATGTTCAGCATGGGTGGCGCCCATACGGGCACACCGCTGCTCTACGATGGCGCGCCGGCACTCGCTTCCGAGCAACCGGCGACGCTGTTGGTCTTCAATCTCGGCTATGTACTGCTTGGCCTCGGCCTGATGGTGGCGCCGGCCGCCGCAGTCGCCACTCTGCTTGGGGCGCGCCGCGAGGGCCGGCGGGAGAAAATGAGCGCCGTCGGTTTCGCGCTGTTCGCCTGGGCGGGATTCCTCATGGTCAGCGGGTTCGCTGCCTTGCATGCCTTCGTGCCCGGCACCCTGTGGGCGCTGGGCATCGGCGCGTTCCCGGCCGCGCAGAGCACCAATTGGCACATTCTGTTCCACAACATGCACTACCTGCCACTGATGGCGACCGTGCTGTTGTGGTACGTGCTGATGCGCGAGCTAACCGGCGTCACGTCAGTGTTCGGAGAGCGGTTCTCGAAAATCGTCTTCGCGATGTATCTGGTGTTCGTGCCGCCGACTTCGCTCTACCACATGTTTCTGGAACCGGATCTCCCGGGCGCGGTGCGCGTTACGGGATCCCTCCTCTCGCTGTTCGTCAGCGTGCCGACGCTGACCGTGTTCCTGATCATCGTCACCTCACTCGAAGTCTATGCGCGGGCGAAAGGCGCGCGCGGTCTGTTCGGCTGGCTCAGGTTGCTGCCATGGAGTCACCCGGCGATGGCAGCGGCCGCCATGGCGGTAATCAACATGGGGCTTGGCCTCGTCTTCGCCTTCGTGCTGATCCAGGAGAAGCTGGCACCGCTGCTTTCCGATACCTTTTTCGTGCCCGGCTATTTCCACTTCTTCACGGTCGGCACAGTCAGCCTGACGCTGCTTGCCGCGCTGTCGGTGATGCTGCCGGCGCTGACCGGACGGCGGATGTGGCGGCCAACGTTGCTGCGCTGGACGCCGTGGCTGACGACGGCGGGACTTCTCGTGTTCGGCGCCGCCGGCGTGGCAGCCGGCTATTTCGGCGTTCCGCGACGGGTCATCGTGGTCGACTATTCCGGCGAGGCGCCGACGCTTTGGCAGGCGCTGATGGCGGTCGTCGGCGTCGGCGGCACGATCATGGCGGCGGCGCTGTTCGCCTTCGCCGTCGGCATCGCGATGTCGCTGCTGCCGCGGTGGCAAGCGGGGTCCGAAACCGCGGGCCTGACCGTCGGCTGGGGCGGCGCTGAACTCAATCCGGGGGCAACGGCCTGGGTCGGGCCGACGTCAGTGCTGGCTATCGTCGCCGCGATGTATCTGTTCACGGCGGTCGGATTCGAATTGATGCAGGCCCTGCCCGTGATCGGCGGCGTCGGCGGCCACTGATCGAAGGAGAGAACGTTGAACGAGGATTTCTGGCTGATCCTGTCCGTCGCCGTGGTGTGGGCGCTGTTGGCCCTGGTCTACGCCCTGGCGCCCTGGGGCGACATGATCGGTTACGCCCGCGTCTGGGGCTTCGGCTCGCTGCTGTTCCTGGTGTTGGCGGGACTTCTGCTGCGGCGCCAGCAACCATCCAGCAGGTGAATGCGGCCGTCTCACGGCGCCTGTTTTTGCGTCGGCCCGAGGACGGCCCGATAGAGCGCCATGCCGAGCAGCATCGCCGCCACGAACAGCACCGACGACAGCCGCCCGTACGCCAGTGAGGCGAGCGCCGGGCCGGAGCAGAAGCCAACCAAGCCTCAGCCGACGCCGAACAACGCCGCGCCGCCGATCAAAGCGCTAACCGGCGTAAAGCCTTTAATCACCATCGCTTCAAGGGCCTCTTTCCGACTGCCGCCGTCGATCAGATGGCGGCGTTCCAATCGTGTGCCTTGGCGATGCGGACCAGGAGATCAAGCGCCGGCGAATGCCGCCGCCCGCGCACGGTGAGCAAGCTGATGTCGCGCGACAACTCGGGCTCGATGACGACGCGCGTCCGAAGGGCCGGGAACAGCGGCGTGTACTCAGGCATCACCGCACAACCCATGCCGGCGATCACCATCGCCTGGATCCAGTCTTCGCGCTCACTCTGATAGCGGACGTCAAGCTTGACCGACCAGGCACCGACGGCCTCGCTGAAGAAGTCCAGGTATTCGCAATTGAGGCGCCTCAGGTAGGCCTCGCCGTTCAACGCGGCGACCGGCACGGCGTTCATCGCCTCGAAGCGATGGCCGGGCGGAAAGGCGACGACATAACGCTCGCGATAGAGCGGCTCGGCACGCACCTTGTCGGGATAGGACGGCAGGCCGATCATGGCGGCGTCGACCTCACCGGCGAGCAGCAGCTCGACGATGCGTTGACCGTGTGCTTCACGCAGCTTGAATTCCAGGCCGGGAACGCGCGTCGCCAGCCGGTTGACGAGCGGGACTAGTCTGGGCGGGCCGATCGTGCACATGAC
>JACPJY010000088.1 GCA_016187325.1 Rhodospirillales bacterium
CAGCCGATCCTGGAGCAGTACGAAACGCAAGGACATCCCTATTACGCCAGCGCGCGGCTGTGGGACGACGGCATCATCGATCCCAAGGACACGCGACGGGTGCTCGGGCTCGGCCTGTCGGCGGCGTTGAACGCGCCGATTGGCAAGACCACCTTCGGCGTGTTCCGGATGTAGGCCGCGCCGCCGGCCGCCGGGAACCATGTGAGGCCGATGAGGACACGGTTTTCAATGATCGTCGGAGCCGCCGCGCTGATCATCATTGCGGCACCGGCCGGACCGGCCGCGGCCGAGGGCGACCCGGCGGCCAGCCGCCGGCTGGCCGAGGAATTCGCCTGCAATTCGTGTCACGGCCTGATGACCGGCGCCGAAGAGATCGCGCCCCACCTGGCCGGTCAGAAGAAGGACTACCTGGCCCGGCAGTTGCAAGCCTTTCGCGAGCCGCGGGCGAAGACCCCGGGCCCCTACAAGGTCATCGAGCGCGACCATCCGGTGATCACGGCGTGGATGCGGCCGTTGGACGATGAAGACATTGAAGACCTCTCCGAATACTTCGCCGGCCTGCCGTGCGTGCCGAGACGCAAATATTCCGAGACCCAGGTGCCGCGGCCGCCGTTGGTCGACCGTTGTCGCTTCTGCCACGGCGAGACGGGAGTCAATCCGTACCTCGGCTACCCGAATATCGGCGGTCAGAAGAAAACTTATCTTGTCCGTCAGTTGCTGGCGTTCCGGAAGTCGGCCGATCACGGCGGTGCCGTGATCAAAAAGAGCAAGGACGAACGCTTCCATCGCATGATGGCGCCGTCGATCTACGACCTCGGGGACGGCGAAATCGAGGCGTTGGCCGAGTATTATTCGAAACAGAGCTGCCGATGACCGATACATCCGTGCTGATCGACATCCGCGCCGACGGGCGAGCGACCGTGACCCTCAACCGGCCGGACGTCCATAACGCCTTCGACGACGCCCTGATCCGGCGCCTGACGCGGGAGATCGAGATGTTGCAGCGCGACCCCAAGGTACGGGTCGTCGTCGTCGCTGCTGCCGGCAACAGCTTTTCCGCTGGCGCCGATCTCAACTGGCTGAAGCGTGCCGCCGATTTCACGCCGGAACAAAACCTCGCCGACGTGCGCGCGCTCGCGAAGATGCTCAAGACCCTCAACCGACTCCGCCAACCGACGATCGCCGCCGTGCAGGGACCGGCCTACGGCGGCGGCGTCGGCCTGGTCGCCTGCTGCGACGTCGCCGTCGCCTCCGAGAAGGCGCGTTTTTCGATGTCGGAGGTCAAGCTCGGCCTGGTCCCGGGGACCGTTTCGCCCTACGTCATCGCCGCCATGGGCGAGCGCCAGGCGCGCCGCTACATGTTGACCGGCGAGCGCTTCGATGCCGCCGAGGCCCTGCGCATCGGCTTGGTGCACAAGGTGGTGGCCGCCGGCGCGCTGGAGGCCACGGTCGAGGAACTGGTG
Source organism: Rhodospirillales bacterium (assembly GCA_016187325.1). Taxonomy (GTDB): domain Bacteria; phylum Pseudomonadota; class Alphaproteobacteria; order Rhodospirillales; family Casp-alpha2; genus JACPJY01. The sequence continues at coordinate 1,464 of JACPJY010000088.1, forward strand.
AAGACGCTGCTCGCCAACGGACCGCAGGCGATGAGCGAGGCCAAGGAGCTGATCGCGGAAGTGGCCCGCCGGCCGCTCGAAGACCGGCTGGTCGACGATACGGCGGCGCGGTTCGCCCGAATCCGGGCCTCCGACGAGGGCCGGGAGGGGGTCAAGGCATTCCTGGAGAAGCGTAATCCGGCTTGGACGAAAAAATAGGCCGGTAGCGGCTTTTTCCTGGCGGGGCGCGGTTTGCGGGCGGTTTGGGGCCGAGCATGCCGACGGGAATTTCGCGATGGTATTGCCTCGGCACACTATTATATGTACTTGAATCGCCATCCCCGGCCATTCGGGGAAACGCGAACGATAAACCCTTTGTGCCCTGTGACTCCGGCGGCTTATCCTCGATGGAAAAATTCAACCTCGGCAACGTCAGCATCCTAATCATCGACGACTATGCGCCGATGCGCAAAATCCTGCTGAGCCTGTTCCGGGAGCTCGGCATCAACCGCCTGAGTCAGGCGACGGGTGGGCGCGAAGCCCTCAAGCTGGTCAAGACCGTCGAGCCAGACGTCATCATCCTTGACGCCATCATGGAGCCGATGGACGGCCTCGAATTCACCCGCAAGGTGCGGTCCGGCGAGGCCGGAATCGACCCGTTTGTGCCGATCATCATGGTTTCCGGCCAGACCGAGTTGCGCCACATCATGAAGGCCCGGGACGCCGGCGTCACCGAGTTCTTGGCCAAACCGATCTCCGCCCGCGCCATGTATTCGCGAATCTGCTCCGTCATCAGTAACCCGCGACCGTTCATCCGCACGGCGACGTTTTTCGGTCCCGACCGACGGCGCCGAGCTCTGCCGTATGACGGCGCCGACCGGCGTGGCAAGCTGCACGTTTACGCCAAGGAAGAGCCGCAGGAAGGCATCGGCATTGCGGCGGATACCAGGAAAGCGCCGGTGGTGCCGTTGAAGCAGCCGGGTGACGGCAAACAGTGGAAGGCGCCCGCGAAGCCGGCGGGCAATACGAAGAAATCCGCGTCATAAAACTTGCGCCGTGGGCCTGGGCGGACCGCTTCGCGGCGGCGCGAGGCGGCCCATTCCACCAAGCCGCGCGATGGTCTAGGGTGGATGCGGCCGGCAACGGCGATGGATGAAGCGGACATGCGGCTGCCCGCAAAGGTCAAAATGGTGGAAGTCGGCCCGCGCGACGGCCTGCAGAACGAGCCGGGCGGCGTGCCGACGGCGGCGAAGATCGCGCTGATCGACCGGCTGAGCGCCGCTGGCGCGCGCGCGATCGAGGTCGGCAGCTTCGTGTCGCCTAAGTGGGTACCGCAAATGGCCGACACCGCGGACGTGCTGGCCGGTATCACGCGCCGCAAGGGCGTCCGCTACTCGGTGCTGACGCCCAACAAGCAGGGGTTCGACGCCGCCATGAAGGCAAACGCCGACGAGGTGGCGATCTTCGCCGCCGCCTCGGAGACCTTTTCGCGCAAGAACGTCAACTGCGACATCGACGACAGCCTGGAGCGCTTCCGCCCGGTCACCAAGGCAGCGAAGGCTAAGGGCGTGCCGGTACGCGGCTACGTTTCTTGCGCGCTTGGCTGTCCCTATGAGGGCGCGGTCGAGCCGAAGGCGGTGGCCGGCGTCGCCGGCAAGCTGCTCGA
>JACPJY010000060.1 GCA_016187325.1 Rhodospirillales bacterium
CGACGAGCTTACCGCCGAGGACGAGGCGGCGGCCATGGACGTGGCCGGCGACGTGGTCGACGACAAGAAGGACGAATAACCCCGAAGGAAAGGCTGTTGAATGCGGCGGCGTAATCGGTTTATCGGGCATGGCCGCCGCTGTTGTCGTTCGACCGCCGCGCGCCGCCGCGACGCCGGGGAGGCGGTCCCATGATCCGCCAGTTCCAACTCGTCGAAAAGGTCAAATCCTACGATCCAAACGCCGACGAGGACGCGCTCAACCGCGCCTACGTGTTCGCCACCAAGGCACACGGATCGCAGACCCGGCTTTCCGGCGATCCTTACTTCTCGCATCCACTCGAGGTCGCCGGCATCCTCACCGAATACAAGGTCGACTTCTCGACCATCATCACCGCGCTCCTGCACGACACCATCGAGGACACGGACACCTCGCTCGACCAGATCAAGGGCCACTTCGGCGGCGATGTGGCGCGCCTGGTCGACGGGGTGACCAAGCTTACGCGGATCGAGTTCCAGTCCGACCAGGCCAAGCAGGCCGAGAATTTCCGCAAGTTCGTCCTCGCCATGTCCGAGGACATCCGCGTGCTGCTGGTGAAGCTCGCCGACCGACTCCACAACATGCGCACACTGCATTACATCGCCGATGCCGAGAAGCGGCGGCGCATCGCCATGGAGACCATGGACATCTATGCGCCGCTGGCCGAGCGCATCGGCATGCAGGAGATGAAGACCGAGCTCGAGGACCTGGCGTTCGCGGAACTCAACCCGGAAGCGCGCAAATCCATCCTCAAGCGGCTCGAGTTCCTGCGCGAGCGCGGCGGCGACCTGGTCACCCGCATCATCACCGAACTGACGAAGCTGCTTGCCGATCACGGCGTCAAGGCGGCCATCAGCGGCCGCGAAAAGACGCCGTATTCGATCTGGAACAAGATGCAGCACAAGGAAGTCGCCTTCGAGCAACTCGCCGACATCATGGCGTTCCGCGTCGTCGTCGACACGGTCGAGGACTGCTATCGCGCGCTCGGCGTTGCGCACGGCGCCTATCCGGTGGTCCCCAACCGGTTCAAGGATTACATCTCGACGCCGAAGCCCAACGGCTACCGCTCGCTGCACACCGGAGTGTTTGGGCCGGAACGCCAGCGCATCGAGTTGCAGATCCGCACCGCCGAGATGCACGACGTGGCCGAGCACGGCGTCGCCGCGCACTGGAACTACAAGCAAGGCTCCGGCAAGACCGCAGGCCCCCAGTACCGATGGCTGCGCGAGCTTCTGGAAATCCTGGAGCAGGCCTCGGGCCCGGAGGAGTTCCTCGAGCACACCAAGCTCGAGATGTTCAAGGACCAGGTTTTCTGCTTCACGCCGCGCGGCGACCTGATCAACCTGCCGCGGGGCGCGACGCCGGTGGATTTCGCGTACGCCGTGCATTCCGAGGTCGGCGACCGTTGCGTCGGCGCCAAGATCAACGGCCGCATGATGCCGCTCAGGAGCGAGCTCAGGAACGGCGACCAGGTGGAAATCATCACCTCGAAGGCGCAGACCCCGTCGCCGACGTGGGAGCGGTTCGTGGTCACCGGCAAGGCGCGGGCCCGCATCCGGCGCTTCATCCGTCTCCAGGAACGCGATCAATACCTGAAGCTCGGCCGCGCCATGCTGCAACGCGCGTTCCGGGAAGAGGGCTACGAATATTCGGACAAGGCCATCGACGGCGTGCTTGGCGTGTTCTCCCAGCCTTCGGTCGATGACCTTTGCGCGCGCGTCGGCGCCGGCCTCCTTAAGGCCCGCGACGTGGTCGAGGCGGTATTCCCCGGCACCCGCAAGAAAACGAAGAAGGTCGACGACAAGGTGGTGCCGCTGGCGCGCGTGCGCGGCAAGCAGGCGGGCGAGGGCGACAAGGGCGCTGTCTCGATCAAGGGACTGATCCCCGGCATGGCCATGCATTTCGCCGGCTGCTGCCACCCGTTGCCGGGCGACCGGATCGTCGGCATCGTCACCACCGGCAAGGGCGTTACCATCCACACCATCGACTGCGACACGCTGGAGAACTTCGTCAACGACCCGGAACGCTGGCTCGACGTGTCGTGGGACGTGGACGGCAAGGCGCCGCAAGTGCACGTCGGCCGCATCCAGCTGACGGTGCAAAACGTGCCCGGAAGCCTCGGCGAGCTGTCGACAGTGATCGCCCGCAACGAAGGCAACATCTCGAACCTCAAGATTACCAACCGGACACCCGAGTTCTTCGACATGCTGATCGACATCGAGGTCCGCGACGTCAAGCACCTGACCAACGTGATCGCGGCTCTGCGCGCCAATCCGGCGATCAATGCAGTGGAGCGCGCCCGCGGCTGACCGACCGGGCGCCGTCGCCGGCTCCCAAGTTCCCGAGCCCGTAACCCCCGCAACGAGGCACCGACAATGGCCCAACGCCGCAACAAGCCTTGGCACTCCCGACGCCCCCACAACCGCATGGTTGCCAGGGGCCGGCTGGAAACGCTAAAAGCTCCTGAATTCGGCGGAATTTTGGCTGCCGCGACGGCGGCGATTGAGGGCAGCAAGGAGCAGAGGTCATGAAGCGCGTCCTGCGTCTCGGCGTCAACATTGACCACGTGGCGACCATCCGCAACGCCCGCGGCGGCCGCCACCCGGATCCCATCCGCGCCGCCAAGCTCGCCGAAGACGCCGGCGCCGACGGCATCACCGCGCACCTGCGTGAGGACCGGCGCCACATATCCGACGATGACATCGCCGCGCTGATGGCCAAGCTTGAGGTGCCATTGAACCTGGAAATGGCAGCCACCGACGAGATGCTCAAGATCGCCCTTCGCCACCGGCCGCACGCCGCCTGCATCGTGCCTGAAAAGCGCGAGGAAAGGACTACCGAAGGCGGGCTCGACGCGGCCGGCGGCCGCCGTCACCTGAAGCCCTACGTCGAGGCTCTCAAGAAAGCCGGCATCCGGGTGTCGCTGTTCATCGAGCCGGACGCGGCGCAACTCGAGGCGGCGGTCCGGCTCGGCGCGCCGGTGGTCGAGCTGCACACGGGGGCATATTGCGAAGCCAGGGGCCGCAACCGGGAGACGCAGTACCGGCGCCTGCTCGACGCCGCGGGCGTCGCCGAGACGCTCGGCCTCGAATGCCACGCCGGCCACGGGTTGACTTACACGACCGTCGGGCCGGTCGCCGCCATTCCGACAATCGTCGAGCTCAACATCGGCCACTTCCTGATCGGCGAGGCGATCTTCGGCGGCCTGGAAAGCGCCATCAAGCGCATGCGGGCGCTTATGGACAAGGCCCGCTCCGAGGCCGGCGGCGAACGCTCGGCGTGAGACGGCAGTAAGCACCGGACTACGACAACGGGCAGGGGAAATGGGCAGGGGAGCGGTAGCGGCGATGATCATCGGCATCGGCACCGACCTGTGCGACATCCGCAGGATCGAGAAGACGCTGGCCCGCTTTGGCCGGCGTTTCGTCGAGCGCCTGTACGTCGAAAGCGAGCAGGCCAAAGCCGAACAGCGGCGGAGCCCGGCGGCATCCTACGCGCAAAGCTTCGCCGCCAAGGAGGCATGCGCCAAGGCGCTCGGCACCGGCTTCCGCAAGGGCGTGTTCTGGCGCGACATGGTGGTCGCCAACCGTCCCGGCGGGCAGCCGTACATGGTGCTCTCCGGCGGCGCCAAGCGCCGCCTCGAAATGCTGACGCCGCCGGGCATGGAGGCCCGCGTCGACGTGTCACAGACCGACGAATACCCGATGGCCCACGCCATGGTGGTGATCTCGGCGGTGCCCAGGAGCGATGCGCCTTGACAGTCGGCGGCGAGGCTGGCTTGATCGCCCGGCGATTTTGCCGCCCATCCCGGGTAATTTGTTTAAAATCAATTCGTTAAGTGGCCAATTAATGGACCAAAGGAAGCCGAGCGGGTTTCGTGAGACGGCGACCACCGTCATCTACGCGATCCTGATCGCGCTGGCGGTGCGCACCATCGCCTACGAGCCCTTCAATATCCCGTCCGGCTCGATGATTCCGACGCTGCTGGTCGGCGACTACCTGTTCGTCTCCAAGTTCTCCTACGGCTATAGCCGCTATTCGCTGCCGTTCAGCCTGCCGTTGATCCCGGAACGGATCCTGTTCACGCCGCCCGAGCGCGGCGACGTCATGGTTTTCAAGCTGCCGACCGACAACAAGACCGACTACATCAAGCGCATCGTCGGCCTGCCGGGCGACACGGTGCAACTCAAGGACAGCGTCCTCAACATCAACGGCAAGCCGGTGCAGCGCGCGCGGGTGGACGATTTCGTCAACCAGGACTCGCTCGGCAACTTCGTGCGCGTGCCGCGCTATCTGGAGACGCTCCCCAACGGCCGCAAGCACTACATCCTCGAGGTCACCGAAAACAGCGTCTTCGACAACACGCCGGTCTATAAGGTGCCGGAAGGCCACTACTTCGCGATGGGCGACAACCGCGACCGGTCGCGCGACAGCCGCTTCCTCAACGAGGTCGGGTACATCCCGGCCGAGAACCTGATCGGGCGCGCCGAGTTCCTGTTCTTCTCCGTCAACGGCTCGGTGTGGGAAATCTGGAAGTGGCCAAAATCGTTGCGCTTCGACCGCCTGTTTCAGGGCATCGAATGACGCGACGCAAGGCCAGCCGCAGCGACGATAAGCCGGCGGCCGACCTTGCCGGCCTCGAAGCCGCCCTTGGCTATAGCTTCCGCAAGCCGGCGCTGCTTGCCCAGGCGTTGACACATTCCAGCGCAGCCGCCAGCCGCGACCAATCGAACGAGCGGCTAGAGTTCCTGGGCGACCGGGTACTCGGGCTGACGGTCGCGGAGTTGCTGCTGGAAACTTTCCCGGATGAGGACGAGGGCCAAATCAGCTACCGATTTTCGGCGCTGGTGATGAGCCCGACGCTGGCCCGCGTCGCCGCCGCGGTCGGCCTGCCGCCGCACGTGCGGCTGTCGGAAAGCGAGCAGGCCGCCGGTGGCCGCGACAATCCGACGCTGCTCGCCAACTGCTGCGAGGCGGTGATCGCCGCCATCTACCTCGACGGCGGCCTGGAGGCGGCGCAGGCATTCGTGCACCGACACTGGCGGGGGCTGATGGACGAGGCGGCGGAGCCGCCGAAGGACGCCAAGACCATGCTGCAGGAGTGGGCGCAGGCCCAAGGCCTGCCGCTGCCGCGTTACCGCATTGCCGGCCAGAAGGGCCCCGGCCACGCGCCGGTGTTCCTGGTCGAGGTGGCGGTCCAGGACCGGCCGCCGGCGCAGGCCGAGGGCCCGAGCAAGCGCGCCGCCGAACAGGCGGCGGCGGCGCTGATGCTGCTGCGGCTCGGGGCGGAGACGTGACGGCGGCGACCGATACTCGGGCCGGCTTCGTCGCCGTCGTCGGCGCCCCCAACGTCGGCAAGTCGACGCTGGTCAACAGGTTCGTCGGCGCCAAGGTGTCGATCGTGTCGCCGAAGGTGCAAACCACGCGCACTCGGGTGCTCGGTATCTGCATGGCCGGCGCGACGCAGCTGATCTTCGTCGATACGCCGGGAATCTTCGCGCCGCGCCGCCGGCTCGACCGGGCGATGGTCGCCGCCGCGTGGAGTGGCGCCGCCGACGCCGACGCGGTGCTGGTGGTGGTCGATGCCGAAGCCGGGCTGGACGGCGACACCCGCACCATCGTCGAGCGCCTGAAAGCCGCGGGCCGCAAGGCGGTGCTGGCAATCAACAAGGTCGATGCGGTGAAGAAGCCGAGGCTGCTCAAGCTCGCCGCCGAGTTCGACCGCGTCGGCATATTTACCGATACGTTCATGATCTCGGCCTTGACCGGCGATGGGGTCGAGGACCTGAAGCGGTTTCTGGCCGGCCGCTTGCCGCAGGGCCCGTGGCTCTTCCCCGAGGACCAGATTTGCGACATGCCGAACCGGCTGACCGCGGCCGAGATTACCCGCGAGCAGATTTACCTGCAGCTGCGCCAGGAGCTGCCGTACGCGGCCGCGGTCGAGACCACGGACTGGCTGGAAAAGGACGACGGTAGTGTACGCGTCGAACAGGCGATCTACGTCGAGAAGGAGAGCCAGAAGGCGATCATGGTCGGCAAGCAGGGCAACCGCATCAAGGAGTTGGGCGAGGCGGCGCGCAAGGAGCTGGAGGCGATCTTGGGGCGTCGGGTGCATCTGTTCCTGCTGGTCAAGGTGAAGCCCAAGTGGGGCGATGACCCGGCGTGCTACCGCGACCTCGGGCTCGATTACGACGCCTGAGACGCGGCTTCAGAAATGGCGTATAATTTCTTGAAATGACTAATTTAAAGACGATCGTCATCTGCGTGTTGGTGGGCGCGCTGGTGGCCCAGGCCCCGCCCGCGGCGGCCGACGCCGCACGGGTCGTCATCGACCAGCGCACCGGCGCCGTGGTGATGACCGGCGAGGTGCGCGTCGGCCGGGTGGCGGTAACGGCGGGAGGTCTTACGGTGCGCACCACCGAGGCGCCCGTCGTGTCGCAGCCGGGTCCGTTCGCGCGCTCGGGCAAGACAGTGGTTGTGCCGCGCACCCGGGTGCAGGTGGACGAAGGCCGCGGCAAGGTGGGGCGGCTGGTGGTGATCGAGGAGAACGCCAGCCTCGACGAGCTGGTGGCGCGCCTCAACCGGCTTCGGCTCAGCCCCGGCGAGCTGATCCAGGTGTTGCAGGCGATCAAGGCCGCCGGCGCGCTGCAGGCCGAGATCGTGGTGAAATAGCGAGCGTTTGGCGTTAGCGGACCTTGCGGCGGTCGTAGGTCGACCGCTGCATTTTTTCGCGCTCTGCCTTCGGTCGCTCGACTGGCTCGCGGGCCTGCTGTTTCTCGCGCTCGGCCTTGTTGCCGGTGATGGTGTCGCGCTTCTCCTGGCGCTGCTCGCGGCGGGTCTTCGGTTCCTCTTCCTCGACCTTGACTTCGTCGGTGACCTTTTTTTCCTGCTCGACCGAGATTTCGCCGGGCTTTTCGCCACCCGCCGCCGCGGCCGGCGGCGCCTCCGTGGTCTGGGCCAGAGCCGGACCGCGGAGCAGCACGCCGGCGGCGGCCGAAGCGGCCAGCAACCACACTGCCCGGCGGCGGGAGACGATGAGGGCGTTCATCTGTTGCGCCCCTGGCGGCCGCCGGTCCGGCCGCTAACTCTTGTTCTTGCCTTTGTCATCGTCCTTGTTTTCTATGGCTTTTGCCCGCGTCCTTATCATCATTCTTTCTTGGACTTTTTGTCCTTCTTGTCGGACTTCGCCTTCTTTCCCTTTTTGTCCTTGTCGGCGTTGTCGTCGTCCTTGTCCGCGTCCTTGGCGGTGTCTTTGCCGGTTCTCTCGGCCTTGTCCTCCTGGTTATAGAGGCCTTTCTTTTCGCCTTGCCCGCGCTCGCGGGCCATATCCTTGGCCGCGTCGCTGCGGCCACGCTCGCCTTTCTCGGCATCGCTGGCGCCCTTGCCGGCAAAGCCGGGCTTTCCGGCGAAATCGGGTTTATTCTGGGCCGCGGCGGGAGCGATGGAAAGCACCGTCGCCAGCAGCAGCGCCGTCGCCGCGCACCCCAGGCGGCGGGCGTAGACGGTCAGAGTGTCGATCATGGTTTGTTACCTCAAAGGGTTGTTGATGGTGGCGTCGGGTCCACGGTCCCGTCGTGCAATGAATAATTTTCTTTCGAAATCGCGATACCGGCAATGACCGCCGTCACAGGGGTTCAGTATTTCGCCGCGCCGGCCATTAGCGCCCACGGGGTTTCCCGGTCCTGATAGGGGGCGAGGTCGAAGATCGGCTGGCGCAACTCGGCCAGGAAATTGAAGTAGCGGCGAATATGCGGGGTCGGCTGCCGGGGGGTGATGCCGTGCAAGGCAAACGGGGAATTGATGATCAGGATCAAGGTATTGGCCTGATACAACACGTGATCGACGACTTCTACCGCGTCGTCGGGGGCGGCTACGTTCTGGAACCGGGGCTTGCCGACGAAGCGGCACAGCTCGAGATCGCCGCCGCCGGAATCGTCCTCGTCCAGGCGCATGTAGAGAAGCGCGTTGAACAGCTTTTTCGGATTGTCGACGTGCACGCCGCGCACCCGCGAAACGGTGCGCACCGGGGTGTTGATGCAGAACTGGCATTCGACCAGGACGTCGGCGTCGCCGGGCGTCGGACGCGGAGCGACGGTCAGGCTTTCCAGCGACTTTCCGAGTTGCGCCTCGAGGTGCGGGTGGACCTTCCGCATCTGGTCGCCGAGCAGCCTGACGACGTCGAGATAGAACGCCGGCGAGTAGTGATATTCGATGAACTCACGCCACGCTGGCGACAGGACGCCGGCTTCGAGCGCCTGCAGGGCCGAGAACGCTTCGCCCGAGTTGTTCTTGGCCCACAGCTCCGGACACGCGGCGGCAAGGTCGGGGAAGCTGTCGGCGAGCTTCCGGTAATGGCCGGGGCGAAGGGTGGCGGTCGAGCAGACATGCGGGAAGGGCTCGGCGCGGAAGTCCCCGTCCTTGAAGTTGTCGACTAGGTTGACCATCAAAACTTCACTCCAATTCAAAGGCTTCGCGACGTCCCGCCGATGCAATTCCGGGGTCGATTATAGCGACAAATTTTCGCCGATCGAAACGTGTTTTGCCGCGCCGCAGCAGTCCTTATGCCAGCCCGGCCTGCTTCCTCGCCGCCATCGCCCAGTCGACGCAGGCCCGGGCGAGCGCTTCGTTGGGGTCGAGGCAGTGGGCGGCCACCCACGGATCGGCGTCGGACAGCCCGACCGGCACCTCGGTGCAAGCGAGCACCACCACAGCCGCTCCCTTGTCGAGGAGACTCTCGGCCGCCTGGCGGAACAGGCGGCCGGCTTCGGCGGGCTTGTTCTGCTTGACCAGCTTGATGCCCGGGAACACCAGCTCGACGTTGACCGTTTCCGCAGGAAGCAGGCAACGAAAGCCCTTTTCCGTCAGCGGCGCCTCGTAAAGACGACCCTCGAGGGTCGCCCGGGTGCCGATCAGGCCGACGGTGGCGCCGCCGAGGCCGCGCTTGGCAAGCACCGCGATCACCGCGTCGACGATGTGCAGGAACGGAATGGCGAGGCCGGCGGTCACCTCGTCATACCAGAAGTGCGCGGTATTGCACGGCATGGCGATGGCCCGCGCGCCGGCGCCGACGAGGAAGTCCCGCCGCGCCAGCAGGGCCGGCAGCGGCGACGGATTCGCCGGGTCGAGCCTGGCCGCCGGGCGGGGCGGGATCTGCGGCTCGGAGGTGACGATGACGGGAATGTGCTGGTCGTCAGCCGCGGCCGGCGTCAAGGCGATCAGCTTGCGCAGGAAATCGACCGTCGCCAGCGGCCCCATGCCGCCGAGAACCCCCAGTTTGTCGGGCCGCGCGCCCGACGCCGCCGTCGTCATCTTTCCTGTCCGCCCTAATGGGTGAGGATCTTCGACAGGAACATCTGCGCCCGCTCGCCGCGCGGGGCGCCGAAGAACTCGTCGGTCTTGGCGTCCTCCTCGATGCGGCCGCCGTCCATGAACACGACGCGGTCGGCCACTTTGCGGGCAAAGCCCATCTCGTGGGTGACCACCATCATGGTCATGCCTTCCAGGGCCAGCTTGACCATCACGTCGAGAACCTCGTTGATCATTTCCGGATCGAGCGCCGACGTCGGCTCGTCGAACAGCATGGCGATGGGGTCCATGGCGAGCGCGCGGGCAATGGCGACCCGCTGCTGCTGGCCGCCGGAGAGCTGCGCCGGGTGCTTGGGCGCCTGGTCGGCGAGGCCGACCCGGTTGAGCAGTTGCATGGCGCGTTCCCCGGCCTCGGCGCGGTTGCGGTTCAGCACCTTCGTCTGCGCCAGGCAGATGTTGTCGAGTACGGTCATGTGCGGGAACAGCTCGAAGTTCTGAAACACCATGCCAATCGAGGCGCGCAGCTTCGGCAGGTTGGTTCCCTCGGCGCCGACGGAAATGCCGTTGACGGTGATGGCGCCTTGCTGGAACGGCTCCAGGCCGTTGATGCACTTGATCAGGGTCGATTTTCCCGACCCGGAAGGCCCGCAGATGACCACCACCTCGCCCTTAGCGACGCGGGTCGAGCACTTGTCGAGGACCTGGAAGTCGCCGAACCACTTGGAAACCTTGTCGACCGTGATCATATCGCGTACTGCCTTTGCAGCCGCTTGACCAACAGCGAGCCCAGCCAGCACAGAAGGAAATAGACTATCGCCGTGAACAGATAGAGCTCGACCACGCGGTTGTCGCGGGCGGCCACCAGGTCGGCGGCGGTCAGGAAATCCTTGAGCCCGACCACGTAGACGAGTGAAGTGTCCTGGAACAGCACGATGGCCTGGGTCAGCAGCACCGGCACCATGTTGCGGAAGGCCTGCGGCAGGACGATGTTCTTCGTCGTCTGCCACCTGGTCAGGCCAAGCGCCAGGCCGGCGTGAATCTGCGGCATCCGGATGCTCTGAATGCCGGCGCGGATGATCTCGCAGTAATAGGCCGCTTCGAACAGCGTGAACGCGATCAGCACGGAGTAGAGATCGCCGATCGGCTGTCCGACGACGATGGGAACCGCGAAATAGAACCAGAAGATGACCAGGATCAGCGGTGTCGAGCGGAAAGCGTCGACGTAGCGGCCGGCCACGAACGACAGCACCATGAATCGGGAAAGTCGCATCAGCGCCAAAACGGTGCCGAAAAGGATGCCGCCGACGATGGCGACGCCGGTCAACAGGAAGGTGATCTGCATCCCGTCCCAAAGGATGTGCAAGTTCCTGATGACGACCTGATAATCGAAGGCTCCGAACATCTCAGTTCCCACCAAGGGCGATGGTGCCCGGAATGTGGAGCCTTTTCTCGACGAAGCGCATGATGGTGCTGACGATGAGGGTAATCAGTATGTAGAGCACGGTGGTGACGGTGAACACCTCGAATATGTTGAACGTGTACTCGGCGATCTGCCGGCTTTGCGCCGTCAGCTCGAGGACGCCGATGGTCAGCGCCACCGACGAGTTCTTGAAAATGCCCATGAAGTCGCTGGTCAGCGGCGGGATGATGATGCGGTAGCTGACCGGCAGCAGGACGTAGCGGTAAACCTGCGCCGGAGTCAGGCCCATGGCGAGCGCGGCATAGGTCTGGCCGCGGGGGATCGCTTCGATGCCGGCGCGCACCTGCTCGGCAGTGCGTGAGGCGTGGTAGAAACCAAGGCAGACGATAGCCGTCCAATATTCGGGCAGCGGTAGCTGGCGCTTAAGGAAATACCCCGTTTCCTTGGGCAGCAACTCCGGCACGACGAAAAACCACAGGAACATCTGCACCAGCAGCGGGACGTTGCGGAACAGCTCTACGTAAGTGGTGGCGCCGCGGCGCACCCAAGGCTGGTCGAGCGTTCTTGACACGCCGATCACGGAACCGACGGAAAAGGCGATCACCCAGGCGAAGACGGAGACGACCACGGTCCAGCCGAGGCCCGAGACGATCCAGTCGAAATAGGGCTGGGCGCAGTGGGCGCCGGTGTCGAAGGTCTGCGCCGCGCCACCGGCGAACGCCGAAGTGCCGCCCGGGAGTTGCGCAGCGGAGCCACCGGTGCCGGTGGCGACCCCCTCGGGAGCCCGGCACAGGACGACCGACCAGTCCCAGTTATATTTCATTGCCATGGAATCACCCCTCGCCGGTGCACCGGGAACCGGGGAAAGTAGGGCAACCGGGAGGTGCCGAAGCACCTCCCGGAAAAAAAGCCCTAGTACGGCAAAGCCTGGATCTCGTAGGCCTTCTTCAGATCGGCGCTGATCGGCATCTTGATGTTGGTCGGGCCCGGGTTGAACCACTTGTCGTAGATTTTCTGCATCTCGCCTGAGCGCATCAGGTCGGCGAGCACGGTGTTGCCGAGCAGGCGAATGGCGGAATCGTCGCGCCTGACCATGATGCCATAGGGATCGTAGCTGAGGAACCGGCCGACGACTTCGTATTTGGACGGGTCCTTGGACTTGGAAATCAGGCCGTAGAGCAGCACGTCGTCGGTGGCATAGGCGTCGACGCGACCGGTTTCGAGCGCCAGCCAGCCTTGCGGGTGGTCCTTCACCATGTGGTACTTGAGGTCGATCTTGAGTTGCTCGGCCACCGTCTTGATCGCCTTCTCGTTGGTGGTGCCGAGCGCCAGGCCGATGGCCTTGCCCTTGAGGTCCTCGATCTCCTTGATCCCCGATCCCTTCTTCACCGCCAGCTTGGTGCCGGTGATGTAGGTGACGGCCAAAAAGTCCACCTGTTGCGTGCGGGTCAGGTTGTTGGTGGTCGAGCCGCACTCGATGTCGATGGTGCCGTTGGCGAGCAGCGGGATGCGGGTCTGCGGGGTGACCGGCACCTGCTTCACCTTCAGGTCCGGCATCTTCAGCTCATTCTTGACCTTGTCGATGATCTTGTTGCAGAGGTCGATGGAATAGCCGATCGGCTTGCCGTCGGGCCCGATGTAGGCGAAGGGCACCGACGCCTCGCGATGGCCCATGACGATCTCGCCCTTTTCCTTGACCTTCTTTAGCGTGCCGTAAAGCTCGGCGGCGCCGGCCGGAGCCACCGCGAACGCAAACAGACAGGCAACTAGAACCCCTAATCTCTTAATCATTCTTATCCTCCCCTTGGGATGGTGCATAAACGGATAGCAATATTCTTACTCCGGGCAACGATTAATTTCCAGCGCTTAGGCGTCCGTTCGGCGGGCCGCCAAAGGCTCGCCGGACAGCTAACGTTCCGCCGCCGCCAGCGACGATGATTTGGAAAAGTCGATATTCCGCGGGTGGCCTTGCGCCGCCAGCTTGAGTGCCCGTTCCAGCCGCCCGAGCGCGTCGTCCAGCTCGGCCTCGGAGATGATCAGCGGCGGGCAGACGCGGATGAAATTCTTGACGGCGATGAAGGCGGCGCCTTCGAGCATGGCGTTGTAGCGGATGCGCTCGGCCATTGCTGCATCGGGCTTCTTGGAATCGCGGTCGGTGACGATGTCGAGCATGTGGTATAGGCCCTTGCCGCGCACGTCGCCGATGAACGGGTAGGCCTGCTTGAGGGCGTCCAGCCGCCGGCGCAGGGTGACGCCCAGCGTCTCGGACCGCTCGGCGAGCTTGTCGCGCAACACGATTTGCAGGCTTTTCAGCGCCACCGCGGCGGCCAGCGGGTCGGCCGGATAGGTGCCGGACCACGGCAGCCCGAGGCGGCCCGAAACTTCGTCGGCGATGGCGCGGGTGGTCGCGGTGCCGCAGATCGGCAGCCCAGCCGACATGCCCTTGCCGAAGGTGACGACGTCGGGCACCACGTCCGTATGCTGGAAAGCCCAGATCTTGCCGGTGCGGGCGGGCGCCAGCTGCGCCTCATCGAGGATCAACAGCGCCCGCCAGTGCCTCGCCATTTCCTTCAGCCGCGGCAGCCATTCCTTGGGCGGCACGATCATGCCGCCGGGGACGGGGATGCTCTCGGCGATGATGGCGGCGATGTTCTTGGTGGTCAGGTGCTCGAGAAGCCATTCGCTGGTTTCCAGGCAGGCGACATCGCACGCCGGGTATTCGAGGTTGATCGGACAGCGGTAGCAGAACGGCGCCAGCACGGCTGGCGCGCTGGCCGGCGTCATCAGCGGCCCAAGACCCTGACGGCGCGGCCCGCCGACGGTGGTCACCGATTCCACGGCCAGCGAGCCGCCGTGCAGCCCGCGGATCACCGACACGATGTCGAAGGCGCCGGTCTTGGCGATCGCCATGCGCATGGCGATCTCGTTGGCTTCCGAGCCAGTGACGGCGAAGTTCACCACGTCGAGGCCGTCCGGCAACGTGCTGGTGATCAGTTCCGCCAGCTCGATGGCGCACGGGTTCGAATACCACGACGACTCGTGCACGAAGCGCCCGGCCTGCTGGCGCAGCGTCTCGGTGACCTCCGGGTGGGCGTGGCCGAGCGGCAGCGTCATCATGCCCGAGCTCATATCGTAGTAGTCGTTGCCGTCGACATCGGTGATGACGACGCCCTTGCCGCGTTCGAAGATGATGCGGGGCTCGTAGCGCCAGCCGAGGACGCTTTCCTGGTCCCGGCGCATCCAGTCACGGTGCGCGTCCGAAAACGAGAACGATTTCACGGTTGAGCTTCCCCGCTGCGTCGCCCGCGGATTGCCCGCGGAGTCGGTAGGAAACCATACCATTCCCCGACCGATCCGGTAAACTCCCGGCCATGATCGACTGGACCGACGACGGCATCGTGCTGGCGGCGCGCAAGCATGGCGAAACCTCCGCCATCGTCACCCTGATGACCCGGGCGCATGGCCGCCACCTCGGCCTGGTGAGGGGTGGCGCCGGCCGCCGGGCGCGCGGCATGCTGCAGCCGGGCAACCGGGTGCACGCCCGCTGGCGGGCGCGGCTCAGCGAGCATCTCGGCACCTATAGTTGCGAGATGACCGAGGCGGTGGCGGCGACGCTGCTCAAGGACAGGCTCAGGCTGGCCGGGCTCAGCGCCGCCTGCGCGGTCACCGAGGCGACGCTGCCCGAGCGCGAGCCGCACCCACGGGTCTACGACGGCTTGGCGGGGCTACTGGCCGCGCTCGCCGGCGACCATTGGCCGTCGGCCTACGTGCGCTGGGAGTTGTCGCTGCTGAGCGAGCTCGGGTTCGGCCTCGATCTTTCGGCCTGTGCCGCCACCGGCCGCAACGACCAACTCGCCTACGTGTCGCCGAAATCCGGGCGCGCCGTGTCGCTGGCGGCGGGCGAGCCCTATAGGCGCCGGCTTCTCGAGTTGCCGGGTTTCATGCTGAGCGAGACGGCGGTCGGCAGCCCGGGGGACGTGGCCCTCGGCCTCAAGCTGACGGGATACTTCCTCGAAAGCAGCGTCTTCCAGCACCTGGAGAGGGGCCTGCCGCCGGCGCGCAACCGGTTGGCGCAAAGACTCGGCAAGCCCGAGGCCGCGACGCCTTAAGCTGATTCGCTAAGAATGCCGGAAAGGCGAAACCCCGGCCCGTGGCTGGGCCAGTGGTCAATTCTGCAACGCGCCCGGTCCCCCCTCGGGGGGCGCGGTCGTGTTATTCGCCCGATCCGCCGCCCATGTCGACGAGGTTCTCGGCTGAAAACTTGCCGTTGGCCCCCTCGACCAGGTCGTACTGCACCTTCTGGCCCTCGTTGAGGGTTGCCATGCCGGCGCGTTGAACGGCCGAAATATGTACGAAGGCGTCTTTCGAGCCGTCTTCCGGCTCGATGAAGCCATAGCCCTTAGCGCGGTTAAACCACTTCACGGTTCCTGTAGCCATCACCATTCCTTACGTGGTCTCGAAGTGACAGTCGGAGAGTTCGGCACCAACTGGTCGATCAATAGGCTGCACAATGTCAGGGAGTATCTAGGCTAGACGTGAAGACGGCTGCTCAAGTACTTCGACACGATGCTCAACCAATAATCCCAAATACCGGCTGTTTCGGCGGTTTGCAAGTGAATTGCAAGTAGCCCCGCGGCCGGCCGCGGCCGGACCGTTCCCGGGCCTGGCCCGGGGCAAGCCGCGATCCTACGGATTGACGATCGGCTGCGATCGGCTACTATATTTGGTAATTTTTCGCCGCCAAATTCGGAATATCAGCAGCCATGGCCAAGGCCGCCCGCGCCGCATCCGGCGACATCCGCGACACCCGCTTCGCCGACGCGCTGGGCGAGCGTTACCTTGCCTATGCGATCTCCACCATCATGGCGCGCTCGCTGCCCGACGTGCGCGACGGGCTGAAGCCGGTGCACCGGCGGCTATTGTACGCGATGCGGCGGCTGAAGCTCGATCCGGCATCCGGCTTCAAGAAATGCGCCCGCGTCGTCGGCGACGTCATCGGCAAGTATCATCCGCACGGCGACGCCGCCGTCTACGACACCCTGGTGCGGCTGGCGCAGGACTTCGCCCAACGATATCCGCTGGTCGACGGGCAAGGCAATTTCGGCAACATCGACGGCGACAACGCGGCGGCCATGCGCTACACCGAAGCCCGCCTGACCGAAGTGGCGTGGCTGCTGATGGAAGGCATCGACGAGGATGCCGTCGATTTCCGCGCCACCTACGATGGCGAGGATTCCGAACCGTTGGTGTTGCCGGCGCGGTTTCCGAACCTGCTCGCCAACGGCGCCGCCGGCATCGCCGTCGGCATGGCGACCAGCATTCCGCCGCATAACGTCGGCGAGCTCGCTGACGCGCTCCTGCACCTGATCAAGTTCCCGAACGCCCAGGTCGGCAAGCTGGTCAGCCTGGTGCCGGGGCCGGATTTCCCGACCGGCGGCGTACTGGTCGAGCCCCGCCAGAGCATCGTCGAGGCCTACAGGACGGGGCGCGGCTCGTTCCGGCTGCGCGCCCGGTGGGAGATCGAGAAGCTTGGCCACGGCCAGTATCAGATCGCGGTGACCGAGATCCCGTACCAGGTGCAGAAATCGCGCCTGATCGAGAAGATCGCCGAGCTGGTGATCGCCCGCAAGCTGCCGATCTTGGCCGACGTGCGCGACGAATCCACCGAAGCCGTGCGCATCGTGCTGGAACCCAAGAGTCGCGCCGTCGACGCCGAGATGCTGATGGAGCAGTTGTTCCGGCAGACTGAGCTCGAGGTGCGGGTGGCCCTCAACCTCAACGTACTCGATGCCCGCAACACGCCCGGCGTGATGAACCTTCGCGATGCGCTGAAGGCCTTCCTCGAGCACCGCATGGAGGTGCTGAAGCGCCGCTCCAGGCACCGGCTGGCCAAAATCGAGCTGCGCCTCGAGATTCTCGAAGGGCTGCGCATCGCCTATCGCAACCTCGACCGGATCATCAGAATCATCCGCTCCGAGGACGAGCCGAAGCCGAAGCTGATGAAGACCTTAAAGCTCACCGACGTGCAGGCGGAAGCCATCCTCAACATGCGGCTCAGGCAACTCAGGAAGCTCGAGGAGAAGGAGATCGAAAAGGAACACGCCGAGCTGACCGCCGAGGCCGCGACGTTGCGTGGCATGCTCAAGGACCAGAAGCGGCGTTGGAAGGCGATCGCCGCCGACATCGCCGATATCAGGAAGCAATTCTCGGCAAAGACGCCGCTCGGCCGGCGGCGGACCGAGATCGGCGAGCCGCCGACCGCCATCGTGGTGCCGCTGGAGGCGATGATCGAGAAGGAGCCGATCACCATCGTCGCCTCGGAAAAGGGCTGGATCCGCGCCCAACGCGGCCACGTCGCGAACTTCGAGGAGCTCAAGTACAAGGAAGGCGACAACGGCAAGTTCGCGCTGCACGCCGAAACCACCGACAAGCTGTTGGTGTTTGCCAGCAACGGCCGTTTCTACACCATCGGCTGCGACAAGCTGCCGGGCGGGCGCGGTCACGGCGAGCCGCTCAGGCTGATGATCGACCTGGCGGAAGGCCACGACGCGGTCGCCATGTTCATTCATAAGCCCGCCAATGGGCCGGGACAGCCGCCGCGCAAGCTGGTGGTGGCTTCCGACAAGGGCCGCGGCTTCGTGGTCGAGGAGGCGGACGTGATCGCCCAGACCCGCAATGGCAAGCAGGTCCTGAACCTCGCTGCCGGCGAGGCGGCGGCAGCCGCCTGCGTCGTCGGCGACGATGCCGATCACCTGGCGGTGCTGGGGCAGAACCGCAAGCTGTTGATCTTCCCGCTCGCCGACCTGCCGGTGATGGCGCGCGGCCGTGGCGTCATCCTGCAACGCTACAAGAAAGGCGGCCTTGTCGACGTCACCACGCTCAAGGCCAAGGAGGGGCTGTCGTGGCGCTCCGGCCAGCAGGGTGTGCGCAGCGAGCCTGACATCAAGCGCTGGATCGGCAAGCGGGCGCAGGCCGGGCTGATGGTGCCGAAAGGCTTCGCCCGCGCCAACCGTTTCTGAGGGCTGGGAGGCGAGGGGAACACACAGCGCGGCCCGGGCCGCGGCTTCGGCGTCGTTTCTGGCCACCGGCGGGCGCGCTAGAATGAGGGGGTGAAGGGCCGGCGTTCGCGCCGGCCCTTCGCTATTTTATGGCGCTACTTGATGGCGCCGACGGTAAATCCGGCGACGAAGCGGTTGACGAAGAAGTTGTAAAGGATGGCGATGGGGATGCTGGCGATGGCGCAGGCGCCCATCAACGAGCCCCAGAAGTACACGTCGCCGCGCACCAGGAACGTCGGCACGCCGACGCTGAGGGTCAGCTTCGATGCCGCGGTGATGAACGTCAGCGCATAGATGAACTCCTGCATCACCAGCGTGAACGCGAAGATGATCACCGTCAGGATGCCGGCGGTGGATACCGGCACCACGACGCGCAGGAAGGCGCCGAACCTGCTCAGGCCGTCGATCATCGCCGCTTCCTCGAGATCGCGCGGGATGGCCTTGAAGAACCCCATCAACAGCCAGGTGCAAAACGGCACCGCGAAGCTCGGATAGACCAGCACCAGCGACCACAACGAGTCCTGCAAGCCCAAATCGCCGACGACGCGGGCGAACGGGATGAACAGGATGGTCGGCGGCACCAGGTATGTGAGGAAGATGGCGATGGCGAGACGCTGCGCCCACTTGCCGGAAAGCCTCGCCAAGGCGTAGCCGGCCGGCACCGACAGCAACAATGTGACGACGACCACCGCGACGCCGACCCAGGCGGTGTTCCAGATCCACTGCGGGAACAAGGTGTCCTGGAACAGCACGCGCAGGTTCTCCATCGTCGGCGGCAAGTTGTAGAGGAAGGGGTTGTTTTCAGTGTTGAGGAGGTCGTTGGTCTCCTTGAAGGTGGTGATCACCATCCACAGGAACGGGAATGCCGCGAACAGCGCGAACAGGGCGATGGTGCCGTAATGGGCCGAATCCAGGGCCCAGCGCTTGACGCGGGCGGACAGCGGCGCCGCCATGTCAGGCCACCTCCGAGCGCCGGGCGACGGTCAGGAACCCGATCGCCACGGCGACCAGGATCGGGAACAAGAACAGCGCGATCGCCGCGCCCTCGGCGAGATCGCCGCCCTCGATGCCGGTGAAGAACGCCTGGCTCGCCAGCACATGGGTCGAATCGTACGGTCCGCCGCGGGTCAGCACGTACACCACAACCATGTCGGTGGAGGTGAAGACGATGCCGAACAGCATCGCCACCATCAGGATCGGCAGCACCAGCGGAATGGTGATCTGGAACAGCCGCCGCCAGAACCCGGCGCCGTCGACTTGGGCCGCGTCGTGGATATCCTGCGGGATCGACGACAGCCCGGCGAGCACGATCACCGTCGCCAGCGGCAGCATCCGCCAGACGTGGACGGTGATGATCGAGGCCATCGCCAGGGTCGGCTGGCCGAGCCAGATCGGCCACACCTCGGGCCCGAAAATGCCGAGCGCGCGGCCGGTCCAGTTGATGATGCTGTAGATGGAATCGAAGATCCACAGCCAGCCGATGGCGCCCAGCGACACCGGCGCCACCCACGGCAGCAAGATCAGGAACCGCACGAACCATTTGCCGCGAAATTCTTTCATCAGCGCCATGGCCAGAATCTTCGCCAGCACCAGCACGATCACTTGCGAGACGATGGTGAAGATGAAGGTGTTCTTGAGCGCCACCCAGAACGACGGATTCTCCATGATCATCTTGAAATTGTGGAGGCCGACGAACTTGGTGGCGGCGCTGCCGACGGTGATGTTGCTGACGCTGTAGAACAGCGCCAGCAGGAACGGGAAGCCGACCAACAGGACGATGTAGACCACCGCCGGTCCGATCATCGCCCGGCCCAGCCATTCCTCGCTGTCGATCAGGTGTCCGAAATAGCGGCGCGGCGCCATCGCCATGGCCGCCGTGCCGGCGTCCTGGGGAGGGGTCATTTCTTCACCCCCTTGCGCGCCCCCTGGGCGTTCCCGCGGGCGTCGATGCGCAGCCCGGTGTGGCGGTCGAAACGCCGGACGTCCTTGTCCTTGACCGCGAACACGACGCGGGCCCCCGGACTGGCCCGATATTGCTCGTCCGAGGCCAGCTTGGCGATGATCTTCTCCTGCGGGAACGGCGGCTCCAGCACGCCGTAGACCAACTCGTCGGAGCCGAGGTATTCGATGCGCGTCACCCGGAACGGTACCGCCATGGCGCCGGCCGGTGCCTTGTCGCCAGCGGCGGGCTTTAGGTGCTCCGGCCGGAAGCCGATGATGGCGCCGTCCTGTTCGACCAGGTTCATCGGCGGCGCGCCGATGAAGGTGGCGACAAAGGTATCGGTCGGCTCGGAGTAGATTTCCTCCGGCGTGCCGATCTGGCGGATCTTGCCTGCGTTCAGCACCGCCACCCGATCGCCGAGGCCCATTGCCTCGATCTGGTCGTGGGTGACGTAGATGGTGGTGGTGCCGATGCGGCGCTGGAACTGCTGCAACTCGTCGCGGGCCGAAGTGCGCAGCTTGGCGTCCAAATTCGACAACGGCTCGTCGAGCAGGAACACCACCGGCTCGCGCACCAAGGCGCGGGCAAGCGCCACGCGTTGCCGCTCGCCGCCGGAAAGCTGGCGCGGCTTGCGTGCCAGCAGGTGCTCGATACCGAACATGCCGGCGGCCCAGGTGACTTTCTCCTTGATCGCGTCCTTGGCCATGCCCTGGGCGGCGAGCGGGAAGGCGATGTTTTTGTAGACCGTCAGGTGGGGGTAGAGCGCGTAGGACTGGAACACCATGGCGATGTCGCGGGCCCGCGGCGGCAGATGGGTGACCACCTTGCCGTCGATCAGGATATCGCCCGACGACGGCTGTTCGAGGCCGGCGATCATCCGCAACAGCGTCGTCTTGCCGCACCCCGACGGGCCGAGCAGCACCAGGAACTCGCCTTCCTCGGCAGTGAGATCGATGCCGTCCACCGCGTGGACGTCATCAAAAAGCTTGGTGACTCCCCTGGCCTCGACGGTCTTCATGGGTTCTCCTCGGTGGTCTCGCAGCCGTTAGTTATTGTCGCGCCGTCCCTACGACAAACAAGGGGAGGCTCCGCCAGACCGGAGCCTCCCGATGCCTGGTAACCGTTGCCGCACTGCCGGCGCGCCGGCAGTGCGGCTCGGAGGCAAGGTCAGATCTTGCCCTTTTCCTTCCACTTCGCCCAGATGCGTTTGCACTGCGCGTCCGCCACCTTGAGAGCGTCTTCGATCGTCTCGGCGCCCGTCGCCACCTTGGCAAACATGGTGTTGACCACCCAGGTGTTGAAGGTTTCGTCGATCGCCGCGTTGGCGTAGCCGGGGAAGCCGACGTTGGTCGCCCAGTCGAGAACGTCGTCGAGGACTTTGTACTTGTCCGCCGGCTTGGCTCTCTCGTCCTTGGCGACCAGTTGCTTCAGGTCGGGCACGGTTTTGGCGAAGCACGGGAAGTTGTAGTACTCGCTCTCGATGAACGCCTGCTTGTAGTTGTCGATGAAGTCGATCAGGAACTTCTTGGCGCCCTCGATGTTTTGGGCGAAGTTCCAGATGCAGTAGACGTTCATCACGTGCTCGAGGCCGATGGCGCGCACCGGACCCTTTGCCGCCTTGGCCAGCCAGATGTTGTCAGTGACCGGAAGCTTCTGGCTCTCGCCAGTGCGGGTGACCGAGATGGCGTTGAGCACCAGCGATGACTTCCCGGCCAGCATCTGGCGGTTGTTGGACGACGCGTCCCATGCCAGCACTTCCGGGGTCATCGCCTCTTCGAACAGCGCTTTTACGAACTTCAGGGCTTCCCGGGTTTCCTTAGAATTCAGGACTAGGTTCGAGTTGGCGTCTTGAACCGAGGCGCCGAACGAGTACATGATGGTCCGCATGGCCATCGCGGTGTCGATCTCGGCCGAAAGGCCGACGCCAACCGGGATGTTGTGCTTCTTCTTGATCGCCGCACCGCCCTTGCGGATGTTGTCCCAGGTGTCGGGCTTCATGCCAACGCTGTCCCACAGGTCCTTGCGGTAGTTGATCGGATCGGGGACGAAGCTGTCCGAGAACCCGTAGTATTTCTTGGTCTTCGGGTTGTAGGTGCTCTTGACCGCCAGGTCGATCGGCTTGCCCCACTTCTTGGCGACTTCCTGGTAGATCTCGGCGTGGTCGATGACCAAGTCTTCGTACACCGGTGGCGGCCAGTTGAACATGAACATGTCGTGGCCCTTCTTGGCCGACGCCTCGGCCGCGCCACGGGCGTTGATCTGGGCGATGCTGATGTTGTCGACGATCACCTCGGTGTCGTTCTTCTTGCCCCATTCCTTGATATATTTTTCGTTGAACCACTTGTCGAAGCGGGGCACGAAGTGGACCCACTGCAGGATCTTAAGGGTTTTGGCGGCCTTCGCCGGACGCGGCATGATGAACGGTCCGACGCTCGCCACCAAGCCGAAGGCAGCGGCCCTCTTGATCACGTTGCGACGGGTGACCGTCCGCTTTGGCGTGTTCTTTTTTGTCATGAATTGAACCTCCCGATTGAGTGTTCGTATCGGCCGGCCGCATGGCTATTACAGCCGCTTCGACCGCGACATCGCAGGCGTCTGGCTTTTAGTTGATAGGGGGCCTCCCGCCTGTTCCGGCGATTACGGGCATCTGCCTGTTTCGCCGGATTTATTGGCAACATTATTTGCATGGATTGCCGCTCCGCGCAAGCGCCGGCCGCCGCCGGCCGCTCCCGCGTCGCGTCAGTACTTGAACGGCATCAGCCGGGCGTTGGTGAACGACTGGTCGCCGTGGTGGGACCACGCGAGCGCCGGCTTGCGGAAGCCCCTGAAACTCTCGTAGATGCGGCGGGCGAGGGGGTCGCCGCCGGCGCCGATGCCGCCGATCACCTCGCCGGCCGCGGCGCCGGCCGCCTTGAGCACGTCGTCGGGGAAGCGCCTGAGGTCGACCTTGTGCTTGCGCCGGAGCGTCTCCAGCGCGGCGGCGTTTCTGGCGTTGTATTCGGCGGTGGCGCGGGCGTTCTCGGCCGCCATGGCGTGGGCGATCAGGGCTTGGTCGTCAGCGCCGAGGCTCCGCCACAGCTTCAGGTTGACGCCGGCGGAAAGCGCCGTCCCCGGCTCGTGGAAGCCCGGGTAGTAGTAGTACTTGGCGACCTTGTAGAGGCCGAGCTCGAGATCGTTCCAGGGGCCGCCCCATTCGCTGGCGTCGATGGCGCCCGAGTGCAGCGACGGGAAAATCTTGGCCCCCGGCAGCGACACGGTGACGGCGCCGATCCGCTGCACCACCTCGCCGCCGAGGCCGGGCATCCGCATTTTCAGGCCCTTGAAATCGGCGAGGCCGTTGATCTGTCGTTTGAACCAGCCGCCCATCTGGACGCCGGTGTTGCCGACCTGGAACGGCTTGACGTTGAAGCCGGCCGCCAGCTCGTCCCACAGCGCCTGGCCGCCGCCCTCGTAAATCCACGCCGCCATCTCGCTGGCGGTCAGCCCGAACGGCACCGCGGCGAAGAAGTTGAAGGCCCGCGACCGGTCCTGCCAGTAATGCTCGATGGCGTGATACATCTCGGCGGCGCCGCCGGAAACCGCGTCGAAGGATTCGAACGGCGGCACCAGCTCGCCGGCGGCAAAGACCTTCACCGTCAACCGGTCGCCGCTCATCGCCGTGATCGAGTCGGCTAGGCGCTGCGCCGCGGTGCCGAGGCCGGGAAAATCGCGCGGCCAGGTGGTGACCATGCGCAGCTCGCGCTTGCCTTGCGCCAGCGCCGGCAGCGCCGCCGCGGCAAGCCCGACGGCGGCCACGGCGCCCGCCGCGCCGGCCACGAATTGACGCCGTTTCATGGCTTTAGGGTTCTCCGATATCGCCTTGAAACATAATGTTTTATAAGACCCGGCACGGAGGCCCCACCGACCCAGCCTAGGCGCCCGTGACGAGCGGCTGCCAGCCGTCGGGCGTGCGCGCCTCGAGCGGCCGGAATTGCGCCTTGTACGACATCTTGTCGCAGCCGCCGATCCAATAGCCAAGGTAGACGTAAGCAAGGCCGAGTTCGCGGGCGCGTGCCACCATCCACAGGATCATGTAAGTACCGAGGCTGAAGCGTCCGAGTTCCGGCTTGAAGAAGCTGTAGACCGCCGACAGGCCGTTCTCGACCCGGTCCAGCAGGCAGGCCGCGATCAGCCGCCGGTCGCCGTCGCGGAATTCGACCAGGCTGGTGTCGACGGGCGTTTCCTCGACCAGCGCCTGATAGTCGAGGTATTCCATCTTCGCCATGTCGCCGCCGTTGTGCCGGGAATCCTGGTAGTCGGTGAATATCTCGTACTGCTCGCCGGTGGCGTTGGGGATCATTTCCGCCGCCGTCACGACGCGATTGCGGTTCCACACCCGACGTTGCGAGCGCGATGGCCGGAACCGCGCGACCTCGATCCTAACCGCGACGCAAGCTTGGCAACCTGGGCAGGCGGGCGCGTAGGCGATGTTGTGGCTGCGCCGGAACCCGGCCAGCGACAAACGGTCGTGCAACGCCGCCGCGTCGCGGCCGACCAGCTCGGTCACCACCCGCCGCTCCATGCGGCCGGACAGGTAGGGGCAGGGGAGCGGCGCGGTGGCG
>JACPJY010000149.1 GCA_016187325.1 Rhodospirillales bacterium
ATCCCGGCTCGGGACGAAGGCGGCGATCGTGCGCGCCATGCCCAACACGCCGGCGGCGGTCGGCCGCGGCATCACCGTCGCCGTCGCCAACAAGCGCGCCGGCAAGGCGCAGCAGAAACGCTGCGACCGCTTGCTGGCGGCGGTCGGCGAAGTCGCCTGGATCGGCGACGAGGCGCTGATGGACGCGGTGACGGCGGTGTCCGGCTCCGGCCCGGCCTACGTGTTCCTGCTCGC
Source organism: Rhodospirillales bacterium (assembly GCA_016187325.1). Classification (GTDB taxonomy): domain Bacteria; phylum Pseudomonadota; class Alphaproteobacteria; order Rhodospirillales; family Casp-alpha2; genus JACPJY01. Next base: position 235 of record JACPJY010000149.1, read on the forward strand.
CGAATGCCTGGCCGAGGCCGGCCGGGCAGCCGGGTTGCCCGTCGCGCTCAGTCGGCGTCTCGCCCGCGCCACCGTCGCCGGCTCGGGCGAGCTTCTGCACCGCTCGGACGATGCGCCGGAAACCTTGCGCAAGAACGTCACCAGCCCCGGCGGCACCACCGCCGCGGCGCTCGAGCTGCTGATGGCCGCCGACGGGTTGCAGCCGTTGCTGACCCGCGCTATCGCCGCCGCCGCCAGGCATTCCAAGGAGCTCGCCGGCTAGGGCGGCCGCCCCGTCCCGCCGCCGCTGGCATCACGCCCTTTTCCCTGCCGCCGCGATCGGCGATGATAAGCGGTCATGGCCAAGCGACCCCGCAGAACCAAGCGTCGACCCGGCAAGGGCACCCGCGACGGCGGCGCGCGCGACGGTCAGTTGCGCGGGCGCATTCTCGATGCGGCGCTGCGCCTTGCCGCGGAGCGCGGCTGGCGGCGTACCGGCCTCGCCGACATCGCCGCCGAGGCCGGTATCGGCCTCGACCGCCTGAGGGCCAAGTTTGCGTCAAAGCCGGCGATCGTCAACGGCCTGATCCGGCGCACTGACGAGCGGGCGCTCGCGCTCGGCGCCGCCGAAGGCTCGTCGGCCCGCGACCGGCTGTTCGACATGCTGATGCGCCGATTCGACACCATGGCCACCGACCGCGCCGGCATCGCCGCCATCCTCCGCGATCTCTGCCGCGACCCAGCGACGGCGCTGTGTCACGCGCCGCGGCTGATGGTGTCGATGGCGTGGATGCTGGAGGCCGCCGGGTTGTCGTCCTCGGGGCCACTTGGGCTGTTGCGCACCAAGGGGCTGGCGGCGGTTTACTTATGGGCGCTGCGGGCGTGGCTCGCCGACGACAGCCGGGATCTCGCCAAGACCATGGCCGCTCTCGATCGCGGACTGAGGCAAGCCGAGGCGCTCGCCGGACTTCTCAACAAGGGCCGCGACCGCACTGCCAAGGCGGCCAAAACGGCGGCCCAAAAGGCGAGCAAGGGCGGCAAGCGCCGGCACGGCTGACACCCGGGCATCCCTCGGGCGATCAATCGGCACCGCTACCCCCTCCGCCGGCCTGGAATTCCGGAATTTTCTGTCCTGCCCCGAATTCCGGTCATTGCCGCCGGCGGCTCATCCTATTGTCGCCCCGCCAAGCCCGGAGTTCCGGGCTTTTTGCCGCACTAGCGAAGACAATCTCCGATAATTTTTGTGCACTGCAGTATTTTTCTTGACAACGCCAGGAAACCCCATCATATTGGCCTTATGCTGCAGTGCAGCAGAAAGACCGCAGGCCGTCCGCAAATACCGTACCGATGGATGCTGTGCTGCCCCTGGATCAACCGCCTGATGAGATGAAAGCAAGGAGAGCCCCGATGACCGCCACCAAAGCCAATGCCGGCCAGAAACCCGGCGCCAACCAGAACCCGTATCCGTTCTTCGATTTCGACATGACGAAGATGCTGGCCGCGTTCGACCCCAGCAAGTTCGCCGGCGAATTCGCCAAGATGGCCGACCGCTACCAGGTTCCCGGACTCGACGTCGAAGCGCTCGGCGAATCGCATCGCCGCAACGTCGAGGCGCTGACCGCCGCCAACCGCACCGCCGCCGAAGGCGTGCGCGCGCTGGCCAAGCGGCAGGCCGCGATCCTGCAGGAGACGCTGGACGCCGCTAAGGACGCCTTCGGCCAGTTCGGCAAGTCTGGCTCGCCGCAGGAAGTCGCCGCCAAGCAAGCAGCGTTCGCCAAGCAGGTGTTCGAGACCGCCGTCGCCAATGCCCAGGAGATCGGCGAGATGGTCGCCAAGGCGAATGCCGAGGCCGCCGACGTCATCACCGGCCGCATCGCCGAAGGTCTTGACGAGATCAAGGTGCTGGCGGAAAAGCTGAAGAAGTAGTTTCCCCGACCTCCGCCGAAGGTCTAGGGCCGCTCTCTCCTCCCAGGAGCGGCCCTTTTCTTTTTTGTCCGCTTGCCAGGGCGCGCGGATTGCCGCACCGTGCCCGCCGCGCCGCCGCCGGCGGGCACAAGAGAATGACTGGGAGAACAGCCATGACCATCGCCTATGACGATTTTGCCCGCGTCGACGTGCGCGTCGGCACCGTCAGGCGCGCCGCGCCGTTCCCGGAGGCCCGCAAGCTTTCGATCAAGCTGTGGGTGGATTTCGGCCCCACCATCGGCGAGAAGAAGACTTCGGCCCAGATCACCAAGTACTACCGCCCCGAGGCCCTGGTCGGCCGCCAAGTGGCGGCGGTCGTCAACTTCCCGCCGAAGCAAATCGGTAAGTTTCTGTCCGAGGTGCTGGTGCTCGGCTTCCCCGATACCGACGGCGCGGTGGTGCTGATCGGTCCCGACCGGCCAGTGCCCGACGGCGGAAAATTGTTCTAGGAGCCGACGTCCCCAATGGTCAGTTGGCCTGGCGCCGCGGCGCCAACTAGCCCTAGTGCCGTCGCCTCGAACGCTGCCTGGGTGCGGTTGACGACGCCGAGCGCCTTTAACACCGCGCCGACGTGCAGTTTGACCGTGCCCTCAGCGAGGCCAAGGGCACGGGCGATTCGTTTGTTGGAATAGCCGCGGGCGACGAGTTCGAGAACGTCCATCTGGCGCGGCGTCAGCCGCGATGGCGCCCCCGATCCCCCGCCCTCTCGTTGCCGGCCGCCGCCGGGCGCTTTTGCCTTCGGCCGGCCTTTGTGCTTGGTCGTAATGCCTTCCCCCTTCGCACCTTCGGCGCGAATCGTGCGTCTGTTATACACCCTTCGGCGGCCGTCACAAAATGTCTGCGCGCCTGGCCGAAGGCGGTGGAAACCGCCGGTTGCAGCAGGCCAGGCAAGGTCGGCCAAGGGGTTGCAGTCGGGTTGGGATTTGCCGGAGTTGCCTACAGCGGTACGCGCAACCGCGCCCTGAGCCCTCCGTTGGGAGAGGCGCTGAGCGCGATGTCGCCGCCGTGGCCGCGCATCACGTCGCGGGCGATGGTCAGCCCGAGCCCGAGGCCGCCGGGGCCGGGGTTGCGCGACCCGTCGAGCCGGTAGAACGGCTTGAATACCTCGTCGCGTTGGTCCTCGGGGATGCCTGGACCGTCGTCGTCAACGGTGATCTCAATGGCGTCGCCGCGTTGCCCGGCGCGCACGCTGACGTGGTCGGCATACTGGATGGCGTTGTCGATCAGGTTGGTCAGGCAGCGCTTGAAGGCGTTCGGCCTGAGCGGCACCGTCAGCTGGCCCTCGGTGTGCAGATCGACGATGCCGCCCTTGCGCCGGGCCTGGGCGGCA
>JACPJY010000137.1 GCA_016187325.1 Rhodospirillales bacterium
AGGACCGGATGCTGCTCTACATGGAGGACGTCGGCCGCCACAACGCCGTCGACAAGATCGCCGGCTATATGTTCCTCAACAAGATTTCCGGCGGCGACAAGATCTTCTACACCACCGGCCGGCTGACCAGCGAGATGGTGATCAAAACCGTGCAGATGGGAATCCCGATCCTGGCGTCGCGCTCCGGCTTCACCGCCTGGGGAGTGGAACTCGCCCGCCAGGTCAATCTGACGCTGATCGGCCGCGCCCGCGGCAAACGTTTCGTGGCGCTCGCCGGCCAGGACCGCATCGTCTACGACGCCGACGCGGCGAAAGCCGACGACGAGCCGGCGCACCTGCGCCGCAAGGGCAGCGCCGCATGACCGCGGCGCGGAAACCGGACAGCAAGGCCCCCGCCGACGTCGCCGGCGTGCTGCTGGCGGGCGGGCTGGCCCGGCGCATGGGCGGCGGCGACAAGGGAATGCGACGGCTCGGCGGGCGGCCGATCATGGAGCGCATCCTCGCGCGCGTCCGGCCGCAGGTGACGACGCTGTTGGTCAACGCCAACGGCGACCCGGCGCGGTTCGAAGGCTACGGCCTGCCGGTTATGGCCGATGTGGTCGGCGGCTACGTCGGGCCGCTGGCTGGCGTGCTCACCGGCCTCGAGTGGGCGGCCGAGCACGCGCCCGCCGGCACCCGCTTCGTCGCTTCGTTCGCCATCGACGCGCCGTTCGTGCCGCTGAATCTGGTGGCGCGCCTGCGCCGGGCGGTCGAGGACGAGGGTGCCGAGATAGCGTGCGCGAAGTCCGGCGACCGCACGCATCCGGTGTTCGGCCTGTGGCCGCTCGAACTCGCCGCTGAGCTCAAGCGCGCCATGATCGAGGAAGAGATGCGCAAGATCGACCGCTGGACGGTGCGCTACGACCTGGTCGAGGTGGATTTTCCGACCGAGCCGTTCGATCCGTTCTTCAATATCAACGACCCCGGCAATCTGGCCGAGGCGGAACGACTGCTCGGCGCCGAACGGGGGGCGGCATGACCCAGGCCACGGACAAGATGACCGTCGGCGTCGTCGTCGAGCGGCGCGACCTCGACAACAAATGGGTCGACCATGCGTGGCGGGCGGTGGCGGTGATCCCGGGCGCGCCGCCGGTTAGCGAATGGCGACAAACGATCGCTGGCGACGGCTGGACCCAGTATCACGCCGCCACCCTCGACATCGAGATCTTCGCCAAGGAAACCGATGGCTACCGGGCCAACCTGCAGGGGCACATGCCGGTCGTCTACGTCGTCTTGCGTCCGAACGAGGGTACCGAAAGTCCGCACGAGGTCGATGTCTTTCACGTCACCGTATGCGCGCACGAGGCCAGCCTCTACGCGGAAATGCCCGACAACATCGTCGACGGGGTGCCGATGCCGCCGGAGATCGTCGCCTGGGTCAGCGACTTCTTCAATAAGCATCATGTCGAGGTGCCGTTCGTGAAGCGCAAACGCCTGCCCTACGATCCCAGGAAAGGCGGTCCCCGCGGCGACGGCGCACGGGGAGGCAAGAATGAGTGATGACGGCGGCCGCGGCGACGACGGCTTTCTCGTGCGTTGGTCGCGGCGAAAGCGGGCGGAGCGCCTGCCGAGGCGCGCCGAGCCGGGGCGCGGCGGCGCCGCGCCGGTCGAGCTAGCGCGCGCCGCGCCGCCCGACCAGCCGCTGCCGACCGCCGCCGACGCGCAGGCCAGCCTGCCGGCGACTCGCGAGCAGGAACTTGAGGAAGAGAAAGCGCGCCGCGATCTGCCGCCGGTGAACACGCTCGACAAGGATTCCGACTACACCCGGTTCCTCAAGAAAAATGTGCCGGAGGCCCTCAAGCGCCAGGCCCTGAAACGGTTGTGGACCAGCGATCCGCAGTTCCACGTCGTCGATCCGTTCACCGAGTACGGCGGCGACTACACGGTGGCGGTGCCGATCGGCGCCAGCCTCTACAAGCCCGGCCTCGGCTACCTGACCGAGGAAGAGTTGGAGCAGCAGAAGAACCTGCGGGCGCCGGATGCCGTCGCCGAAGGTGAAGGCGAGGCCGCCGAGGAAGGCAAGGCCGCCGAGGAAGTGGCGGATGCAGGCGCGCCCGAAGGCGACGACGCCGCGCCGTCCGCCGGCGAAACGACGACCGCCGCCACTTCGCCGCCGCAACGGGCACCCGCCGCTGGCGAGCGGGCGTCGGGCAAGGCCGGGGATCGCGGCGGCGACGGCGACGCCCAGCCGGATTCCGGCCGCGGTCCGGCCGCCGGTGCGGAGCCCGGCGACCGCTGAGGCGAGGCCGAATCGGGCCCCCGGCCTCGTCGGTCCGCCGCGGCGTCCGACCCGTAACCCTCGGATTTTCAAGGATGGCCGTCCTAGCGCCGTGGTAGCGGCCGCGCCAGGACCGCCGCCGCGCTACACCTGCATCCTCGGCAAGCGACGGCAAGACGGGCGAAAAATCGGTGGCGTGTCGATTCCGTCACCGCCTCGACACCGGGTTCCGACTACCAAAACCGACCGCCAATAAAGCCATGAAAAATATGCGGATTTAGGAATAAAAAAACCGCGGGAAAGCGGCCGAAACCCGTTGACACCAGAAGTTAAAAAGCTTTCACTTACAGAGGGAAAACAAGGCCCGGGAACAACGTTTCTGGAAGGCCGGCAAAGCGTGTCGGCACGGGTCTTTGATGTTACGGGAGGGCTCCGCGGTAAACGCGGCAATTACACTTAGAATCACGAGGAAACGCCAAGTGGAGGCTACCCTGGCTACGGGTGGTGAAATAAAGAACGTCCGCGAAGGACATCGCCGCCCGAAAAATCCAGATACCGAGAGCGACCGCGAAATCCCCGAAGAGGATTTGCAGCGGGCGCATATCTACGGGCTGTTGGCGCGCCTGTTGGCGGCGCCGATGAGCGAGGCAACGCTCACCGCGTTGCGCGCCATCGACGCCGATGACTCGACCGAGTTCGGCCGCGCCATGGCGTCGCTCGCCGACCTGGCCCGGCGCACCACCCGCGCCGCCGCCGAAGAGGAATATACGCAGCTGTTCTACGGCATCGGCGCCGGCGGCGAGTTGCAGCCTTATGCCTCTTATTACCTGACCGGATTCCTTTACGAGAAGCCGCTCGCCAACCTGCGCGGCGACATGGCCGAGCTCGGCATCGTGGTGTCCGGCTCCTCGACGGAGCCTGAGGACCACATCGCGTCATTGTGCGAGATGATGCACGGGCTGATCACCGGCGCCTTCGGCAAGCCTTGCGACTTGGCGACCCAGCGCAAGTTCTTCAACAGACACTTGGCGCCCTGGGCAGAGCGGTTCTTCGAGAATTTGGAACCAAGGTGAACCAATTGGGGTTAACAAAGTAGGGAGAAGGTGATGACACAGTCCAAGAAATCGCTTCCCCGCCGTGACTTTCTCAAGGCTGCCGGTATCGCCGGCGGAGCCGCCGGTGTGGCGGCCGCGGCCTTGACGACGACGTCGGCGAAGGCGGCGACACCGCAGGCCGGGAAAGGTTCCGGCTATCGGGAAACGGAGCACATCCGCAAGTACTACGAGTCGGCGCGTTATTAACCAACCGACAGGAGAGTTTCAATGTTGACCAAAAGAATAAACGGGGTGCCGAGCGGACCTCGTTTGAAACAGGCGCTGGCCGGCGTCGTCGGCGGTTCGATGGACCGTCGCACATTCCTGAAGCGTTCGGGAATCGCGGCCGGCGGCGTCACCGCTGTCTCGCTTCTGCCGATCGGCATGGTAAAGGCGCAGACGGCGAAAGGAGCCGCCAAGCAGATGCAGATCGTCAAGTCGGTCTGCACGCACTGCTCGGTGGGCTGCACGGTCATCGCCGAGGTCGATAACGGCGTGTGGATCGGCCAGGAGCCGGGCTGGGACAGCCCGTTCAACCTGGGCGCTCACTGCGCCAAAGGCGCCGCGGTGCGCGAGCATTCGCACAACGAACGGCGGCTGCGCTATCCGATGAAGCTGGCCGGCGGCAAGTGGCAACGGCTGAGCTGGGACCAGGCAATCAACGAGATCGGCGACAAGGTGCTCGACATCACCAAGAAGTCCGGTCCCGATTCGGTCTACTGGATGGGCTCGGCGAAGTTCTCGAACGAGGGAGCTTACCTGTTCCGCAAGTTCGCGGCATTCGCCGGCACCAACAACGTCGACCACCAGGCGCGCATCTGCCATTCGACCACGGTGGCGGGTGTCGCCAACACCTTCGGCTACGGCGCGATGACGAATTCATACAACGACATGTTGAATTCGCGGGCCATGATCTTCCTCGGCTCGAACGCGGCGGAAGCCCATCCGGTGGCGATGCAGCACATCCTGAAGGCCAAGGAGCAGAACAACTCGCAACTCATCATCTGCGATCCGCGGTTCACCCGTACGGCGGCGCACGCTAACGAATACGTGCGGATGCGTCCGGGCACGGACGTGGCGCTGGTGTGGGGCCTGCTCTGGCACATCTTCGAGAACGGCTGGGAGGACAAGAACTACATCCGCAGCCGGGTCTATGGGATGGAGAAGGTCCGCGACGAGGTCAAGAAGTGGGTCCCGGACGAAGTCGAGCGGGTTACCGGCGTTCCCGGCGCGCAGGTGAAGCGCGTCGCCAGGACGCTGGCCAACAACCGTCCGGGCACCCTGGTTTGGTGCATGGGCGGCACCCAGCATCACCACGGCAACAACAACACCCGTGCTTACACCATCCTGCAGATGGCGTTGGGCAACGTCGGCACCTCGGGCGGTGGCTGCAACATCTTCCGCGGCCACGACAACGTGCAGGGCGCCACCGATCTCGGCGTCGAACCCTGGACGCTGCCGGGCTATTACGGCGTCGCCAAGGGTGCGTGGATGCACTGGTCGCGGGTTTGGGACGTTTCCTATGACTCTCTGATGAAACGTTTCAAAGACGAGAAGCTGATGCACATGACCGGCATCGCGTTGTCGCGGTGGATTGACGGCGTGCTCGAGGACAAGAAGAACATCGACCAGCCGGACAATATCCGGGCGTTGTTCTACTGGGGTCATGCCCCCAACTCGCAGACCCGTCTGCCGGAGATGAAGAAGGCAATGGAGAAGCTGGACATGATGGTCATCATCGACCCGGTCCCGACCTTCAGCGCCGTCATCCCGGACCGCAAGGACGGCATCTACGTCCTGCCGGCGGCCAACCAGTACGAGACCTCCGGGTCGGTGACCGCCTCGAACCGCTCACTGCAGTGGCGCGAGCGGATCACCAAGCCGCTCTACGAAGCCAAGCCCGACCACGAGATCATGTATCTCTTCGCCAAGAAGCTCGGCTTCGAGAAGGAGATGTTCAAGCACATCAAGGTCAACGGCACCGAGCCGTTGGTCGAGGACATCACCCGCGAGCTCAACCGCGGCATGTGGACCATCGGCTACACCGGCCAGTCGCCGGAACGGCTGAAGATGCACATGGCCAACCAGCACACCTTCGACAATCGGACGCTGCGCGCCAGCGGCGGTCCGGCCAACGGCGAGTACTATGGCTTGCCGTGGCCGTGCTGGGGCACGCCTGCGACCAAGCACACAGGCACGCCCAACCTCTACGACACCTCGAAGCCGGTGGCGGAAGGCGGACTCAACTTCCGCGCCAACTGGGGCGTCGCGAAGGACGGCGTCAACCTGTTGGCCGAGGGCTCCTACCCGGTGGGCGCCGAGATCAAGGACGGCCACCCGCCGGTCACCTACGGGCTGTTGAAAAAGCTCGGATGGGACAAGGACCTGACGCCGGCCGAGAAGGCGACGATCGAGAAGATCGGCGGCGACAAGCCCGACGGCGTGAGCTTCGCCATCGACCTTTCGGGCGGCCTGCAACGGGTTGCCTTGAAGCACGGCGTGGCGCCGTTCGGCAACGGCAAGGCCCGGGCGTTCGTGTGGAACTTCCCGGACCCGGTCCCGCTGCATCGCGAGCCTCTGTACGCGCCGGATCGCGCGTTGGTGGCCAAGTACCCGACCTGGACGGACAGGAAGATATGGCGCCTGCCGACCAGGTACGAGTCGATCCAGAAGCAGGACTACTCGAAGCAGTTCCCGACCATTCTCACCATGGGACGCTTGGTCGAGTACGAAGGCGGCGGCGACGAGTCGCGCGCCAACAAGTGGCTGGCCGAGTTGCAGCAGAATATGTACTGCGAGGTCAACCCATTCGATGCCAACAACGTCGGCATCCGGGACGGCCAGGACATGTGGGTGCACAGCCCGAACGGCGGCAAGGCCAAGGTTAAGGCCTTGGTCACCGAGCGGGTCGGCAAGGGTGTCGTGTTCATGCCGTTCCACTGGGGTGGGCAATGGATGGGTCAGAGCCTGCGGCACAAGTATCCGCCGGGGGCCGATCCGTGGGTGCTCGGCGAAGCCTCGAACATGTGCGGCACCTATGGCTACGACATCGTCACCCAAATGCAGGAAACCAAAACCACGCTCTGCCGTATTGAGCGTGCGTGATCAATGCAGCGTAGGTAAGGAGGAAAAACTATGGCACGAATGAAATTCCTGGTTGACGCCGAGCGCTGCATCGAGTGCAACGCCTGCGTTACCGCGTGCAAGAACGAGCACGAGGTTCCGTGGGGCATCAACCGGCGTCGCGTCGTCACCATCAACGACGGCAAGCCGGGCGAGCGCTCCATCTCGGTAGCCTGCATGCACTGCTCCGACGCGCCGTGCATCGCGGTCTGCCCGGTGGATTGCATCTACCAGACCGATCAGGGTGTGGTGCTGCATTCCAAGGACCTGTGCATCGGGTGCGGGTATTGCTTCTATGCGTGTCCGTTCGGCGCGCCGCAGTATCCGCAAGCCGGCAACTACGGAAGCCGTGGCAAGATGGACAAGTGCACCTTCTGCAACGGCGGTCCGGAAGAAGACAATTCGGCTGCGGAGTTCAAGAAATACGGCCGCAACCGTCTCGCGGAAGGCAAGCTGCCGCTGTGCGCCGAGATGTGCTCGACCAAGGCACTCCTGGGCGGCGACGGAGACACGATCAGCAACATCTACCGCGAACGCGTTGTTGCGCGTGGCTTCGGGTCCGGCGCCTGGGGTTGGGGGACCGCTTATCAGTTGAAGGCGGGTTCCTAACCACCGGCGGGTAATTTCGAGGGTTGGCGGCGTCGTGTTCTGACGGCGCCAACCCTCGTCTACCCCGTCGGTTTTCTGGGCGAAAGGTCGATTATGAAAAACCGGAATGTTTTGAGAATATTTGGCGCGGTGGCGATGTGTGCCCTCGCGCTCGCCGCCTGCCGGGCCGAAGAACAGGGACGCATCACCCGCTACAAGCCCGGCGTCTATTTGGGCGAGAAGGACACCCAGCTCAGCACCGCCCAGGAAGAACAGTTGCGCGAGCGCGCCGGCGGCCAAGGGGGCGCCACGCTTCCGCCGGTCGGCGGCCGCTAGGGAATGGCCTGACGCAGCGGGGGATTCGCTGGCGCCAAAGACAGACACAGCTACAGACAGGGAACAAATTAATGATTTGGTCAATACTCCGCCGCGTCGTCGGCACGTTGGGATTGGCCCTGCTGGTCGCCTATGGGGCGGCGGCCGGGCTCACGGGTTCGCCCGTTGTCGATATTTCGCCGGTGCTGGCGCAGACGAGCGGCGCCCCGCCGGGCGGCGCGCTGAGCGGGAAAAGTCCCACCGAGCGTATCTGGGGGCCGATCCGCCGTGGCGTCCAAGGCAGCGTCACCATCCCCGACAAGCAGGCGGCGACGCTGGTGCAATCCGACGGCGACAACTGGCGCGCCTTCAAGAACGGCCCGCTGTCGCAGTTCGGCGGCTGGCTGCTGCTAGCGTCGATCGCGGTGCTGATCGTGTTCCGCTTGGTCCGCGGCCAGATCAAGATCGAGCACGGGCCCTCGGGCAAGACCATCGAGCGCTTCAACGCCGTCGAGCGGGCCACCCACTGGGTGACCGCGTCGAGCTTCATCGTGCTGGCGCTCACCGGCCTCAACGTGCTCTACGGGCGCTACGTGCTGATTCCGATCATCGGACAGGAGGCCTTCGCCTTCATCACCTACTACGGCAAAATCGTCCACAATTACATCGGCTTCGCGTTCATCGCCGGCATCATCATGATGTTCATCCTGTGGGCCCGGCACAACATTTTCGACAAGGTCGACCTCGCCTGGATCGCCCAGGGCGGCGGCCTATTCGTCAAGGGCCAGCACCCGCCGGCCAGGAAGTTCAACTTCGGCCAGAAATGCATCTTCTGGATCGTCATCCTCGGCGGCATCACGCTGTCGCTGTCGGGCGTGGCGCTGCTGTTCCCCTACGAGATCACGCCGTGGGCGGCGACGTTCAAGGCCCTCAACCTCGTCGGGTTCAGCCTGCCGACCAACCTGACGCCGCTGCAGGAGACGCAGCTGTCGGTGCTATGGCATTCGCTGGCGGCGCTGGTGATGATCGCCATCATCCTCGCCCACATCTACATCGGCACGCCGCTCGGCATGGAAGGCGCCATCGGCGCTGTCGGCGAGGGGCAGGTCGACGTCAACTGGGCCAAGGAGCACCACAGCCTGTGGGTCGCCGAGATGATGGACGAATCCGCCGGCGGGAAACCTCGCCCGGCCGAATAACGAATTACCTCAACGTTGGTTCACCGAAGGGACAAGGGCGGCAAGGGGGCCGCCCTTTCCTTTAGGCCTCTGCCGTGCGGCCGCGGGAGGGCCGCAAACGAAACGCGCCCGCAAGCATGCGGGCGCGGGATCCGAAACCCCGGTGGTGGGGCGGGCCGCTCAGCCGCTCAGGCGGGTCGCGGAGGTTGAGAATTTCTGGGCCGACGATTGACCCGTGACGTTCAAGGCGACGCCGGCGACGACGGCAATGACGACCGCGATTGCGGCCCCCGTCCAAAACGATTTCATGATATCGTCCCTCCCACATTTCCCTGCGACCTCGCAGGGGTGGAAACATTGTAAACCAACGGAAATTTGTTGCAACCGGCAGCTTGCCGAAAGCGCCGGCGGCGGCCTGCCTGGGCTTTGCCATGACAGCCCGCGCCCTGGCCGGTATGCTGCCCGTCGACGACAGCGGAAAACCAGTGGGGGCGAGCATGTCCGACCAAGATCCCGACGACACGGCCAACGCGCACAAGCTTTTCCTCGAGCTGCTCGAGCAGTCAGGCTTCTTCCAGCAGATCCAAAGCCTGGAGGCAAACCTGAAGACGGTCTCCGGCGAGCTGCAGTCGTTCGGCGGCAACGTCGCCCAGCGCATGGAGGAGACGGAGAACCTGGCCGCCCACGTGCTGGCCATCGAATCGATCCTGGCGGTGATGCTGAAGGCGTATCCGATCCTGGCCGACGACCTGAAGGCCGAGGTCAAGGACCGCACCGCCGCGCTCGCCGGCAACGCCGACGGCAGCCCGACGGTGCAGGCGCTGGCCGCCGACATCCTGGCCAAGGCGACCGCCTGAGGCGCGCCCTAAGGCCGTAACCGGAATCCGGGCTATTCGGCGGCGGCGTCGGCGCGGCCGGCGCTTTCCACCTTGACGGCGCAGAACTTGAATTCCGGGATCTTGCCGAACGGGTCGAGCTGCGGGTTGGTCAGCAGGTTCGCCGCCGCCTCGGTGAAGCAGAACGGGATGAATACCATGCCGTCAGGCACGTCGGTGTCGGCACGGGTCTTGATCTCGATGGCGCCGCGCCGGGACGCGACCCGGATGGTGTCGCCCGGCCGGATGTTCAGCTTCTTCATCTGGCCGGGGTTGAGGCTCGCCACCGCCACCGGTTCCAGCGCGCTCAGCGTGCCGGCGCGTCGGGTCATGGCGCCGGTGTGCCAGTGTTCGAGCATGCGCCCGGTCGACAGCACCAGCGGATACTGGTCGTCCGGCAGCTCGTCGGGCGGCGTCACGTCGGCTGGCACCAGCTTGGCGCGGCCGCTCGCCGTCGGGAAGCCGTCGCCGAAGATGATGTCGTGGCCAGGTTGGTCCTCGCTGTCGCACGGATAGGTGACCGCGTCCTCGCGCTCGAGCCTGGCCCAGGTGATGCCGTCGAGCGAGCGCATGGTCTTCTTCATCTCGGCAAACACGTTTTTCGGATGCGTGTAGGTCCAGCCGAGGCCGAGCCGGTTGGCAATCTCCTGGATGATCCACCAGTCCTGGCGAGTGTCACCGGGCAGCGGCAGCGCCGGGCGGGCGAGCTGCACCTGACGGTTGGTGTTGGTGAAGGTGCCGGTCTTCTCCGGGAACGCCGACGCCGGCAGCACCACGTCGGCGAACGCCGCCGTCTCGGTCAGGAACAGGTCCTGCACCACCAGATGCTCCAGCATCGCTAGCCCCTCGCGGGCGTGACCGACGTCCGGGTCCGACATCGCCGGGTTCTCGCCCATGATGTACATGCCCTTGATGACGCCGTCGTGGACCGCGTCCATGATTTCGACCACGGTGAGGCCACGCTTGGCGTCGAGCTTCCGGCCCCACAGCTCCTCGTAGACGTTGCGGATATCGCCGTTCTCCACCGACTTGTAGTCGGGGAAAACTATCGGGATCAGCCCGGCGTCGGAGGCCCCTTGCACGTTGTTCTGGCCGCGCAGCGGGTGCAGCCCGGTGCCGGGGCGGCCGACCTGGCCGGTGATCATCGAGAGCGCGATCAGGCAGCGCGCGTTGTCGGTGCCGTGCACGTGCTGGGAGATGCCCATGCCCCAGAAGATGATCGAGCGCTCGGCGGTGGCGAACTTCCGTGCCACGGTGCGGATGGTCCCGGCGTCGACGCCGCACACCGCGGCCATCTTCTCCGGCGGGAACGCCTTCGCCTTCTCCTTCAGCGCCTGGAAGCCCTCGGTATAGCCCTGGACGTACTGCTCGTCGACCAGGCCTTCCTCGATGATGGTGTGGATCATGGCGTTCAACAGCGCCACGTCGGTGCCGGGTTTGAATTGCAGCGCATGGGTGGCGTGGCGCATCAACATTTGGCCGCGCGGGTCGATGACGATCAGGCACTTGCCCTGCTTGGCGGCGTTCTTGAGGAAGGTGGCGGCGACCGGGTGGTTCTGTTCCGGCCGGGCGCCGATGACGATGATCACGTCGGCGTCGGCGGCGGCGGTGAACGGCGCCGTCACGGCGCCCGAGTTGATGCCCTCCATCAGCGCCGCCACCGAGGACGCGTGGCAGAGCCGCGTGCAGTGATCGACGTTGTTGGTGCCGAAGCCCTGGCGCACCAGCTTCTGCACCATGTAGGCCTCCTCGTTGGAGCCCTTGGCCGAGCCGAAGCCGGCCAGCGCTCGGCTGCCGTCGCGCCCGAGGATATTCTTGAGGCCGCTGGCGGCCCTATCGAGAGCCTCCTCCCAGGTCGCCTCGCGGAAGTGGGTGAACGGGTTGGCGGCATCGACGGTGCCATGGGCGTCCTTCTTCGCGCCTTCCTTTCGGATCAGCGGCTTCATCAGCCGATGCGGGTGGCTGACGTAGTCGAACCCGAAGCGGCCCTTGACGCACAGCCGGTTGCGGTTGGCCGGGCCGTCGCGGCCTTCGACGTAGAGGATCTTGTCCTTCTCGACGTGGAAGGTAACCTGGCAACCGACGCCGCAATAGGGACACAGGCTGCTGACGTGCCTGTCCGGCTTGCCTTTGTGGACACCCTTGGCGTCGAGCAGATTGGCCGGCATCAGGGCACCGGTCGGGCACGCCTGCACGCACTCGCCGCAGGCGACGCAAGTGCTCAAGCCCATCGGATCGCCCATGTCGAACACGATCTCGGCGCCGATGCCGCGGTGCGCCATGCCGATAACGTCGTTGACCTGCACCTCGCGGCAGGCGCGGACGCACAGGTTGCAGTGGATGCAGGCGTCCAGGTTCACCGCCATCGCCGGGTGACTGAGGTCCGGCTTCGGCGCCTGTCTCGCCGGAAAGCGGCTAGCCGCGACGCCCATCTTGTCGGCCCAGTTCCAGAACCGGGAATCCGGCGAATGCGCTTTGTCCTTCGCCGGCTGGTCGGCGAGGAGCATCTCGAACACCATGGCGCGCGCCGACTTGGCGCGCTCGGAGGCGGTGTTGACCTTCATGCTGGCCGTCGGCTTGCGGATGCACGACGCCGCCAGGACCCGCTCGCCCTCGACCTCGACCATGCAGGCGCGGCAGTTGCCGTCGGCCCGGTAGCCCGGCTTCGGCGAATAGCAGAGGTGCGGAATCTCGATGCCTTGGCGGTCGGCGACCTGCCAGATGGTCTCGCCCGGGCGCGCCTCGACCTCCTTGCCGTTGAGGGTGAACTTGATCGCGTCGCTCATCGTCGTCTCCCGGAGCCTGGCGTTACTTACAAATAATGTCCTGGCGGAAATGTTCCAATACCATTTTCAGCGGGTTGGAGGCGGCCTGGCCGAGGCCGCAGATTGAGGCATCGGCCATGGCACGGCTGAGCTCCTTCAGGAGAGCCTCGTCCCAAACCTTCTGCGCCATCAGCTTCGCCGCCTTCTCGGTGCCGACGCGACACGGCGTGCACTGGCCGCAGCTCTCGTCTTCGAAGAAACGCATCAAGTTGAGAGCGGCGTCCTTGGCCGAGTCCTTGTCCGAAAGCACCACCACCGCCGCCGAGCCGATGAAGCAACCGTGCTTCTCCAGCGTGCCGAAGTCGAGCGGGATGTCGCCCATGGCGGCCGGCAGGATGCCGCCGGAGGCGCCGCCCGGCAGGTACGCCTTGAATTGGTGGCCGTCCTGCATGCCGCCGCAGAACTCGTCGATCAACTCTCTCGCCGTGATGCCGGCCGGCGCCAGCTTGACACCCGGCTCCTTGACCCGGCCGGAGACCGAGAAGCTGCGCAAGCCCTTGCGCCCCTGGCGGCCGGCGGACGCGAACCAACCGGCGCCTTTCTCCACGATGTCGCGCACCCAATACAGCGTCTCGACGTTCTGCACCAGGGTCGGGCGGCCGAACAGGCCGACCTCGGCGACGTAGGGAGGGCGGTGACGCGGCAGCCCGCGCTTGCCTTCGATGCTCTCCAGCATCGCCGATTCCTCGCCGCAGATGTAGGCGCCGGCGCCACGTCGGAGGTGGATCTTGGTGTTAAAGCCCAAACCCGCCGCCTCCAGCTTGCCGATCTCGGCAGCCAATACCTTGAGCAGGCCCGGATATTCGTCGCGCAGGTAGATATAAACATCGGTCGCCTCCACCGCCCACGCGGCGATCAGCATGCCTTCCAGGAAGCGGTGCGGGTCCTTGTCCAGGTAGAAACGGTCCTTGAAAGTGCCGGGCTCGCCCTCGTCGGCGTTGACCGCCATCAGCCTCTGGCCCTTGTAGCCGCGGACGATTTGCCACTTGCGCCCGGTCGGGAAGCCGGCGCCGCCCAGGCCGCGCAGGCCGGAATCGCTGAGGATGGCGATCAGCTCATCGGGCGTGCGCTTGCCGGCGAGGCAGTCCTTCAAGAGCTTGTAGCCGCCGTCCTTCTT
>JACPJY010000138.1 GCA_016187325.1 Rhodospirillales bacterium
GCGGCGGCGAGACTACCATCGCCGGGCCCGCCGCCGCGGGGACGTCCCAGGGGGAATGCCAATGGTTGGCTATGTCTTCGAGTTCGCGTGGGGGTTCGTGGTGCTCGCTGCGTTCATCGGCTGGGGCGGCGTCGCCTCGCAGGTGCTGGGGCGTTTCGGCGGCGCATCCGAAACGACGCACCCCGACTGGGGCCTCGCCGCCGGCTGGGGCATGGCGTTGGTGCTGGCGGCGGGCGGTGTGCTCAGCCTCGCTAGCTTGGCGCGGCCATGGCTGCTGGTGGCGCTGGTCGTCGTCGGCGCCGCGCTCGCCGGCCGCCGCTTGGTCGCCGGGCCGCGACCGATGCCGGTGGACCGCCGGCTGTGGTGTCTGATGGCGCTGGCGGTGGTACCGCTGCTGACGCGTTACGCCGGCGCCGTCACCCACCAGGCGATGAGCTGCAGCGACGACAACATCGCCTATTTCGCCTTCGTCGCACGCCTGCTCGACACCGGCACCTTGCTTGAGCCGTTCAGCCTGAGAAGGCTGTCGGCGTACGGCGGACAGACATTTCTGCAGGCGTTGGTGATGGCCGTCGGCGACGAGGACAACGCCTACCTGATCGACCGCGGCGTCGCCTTCATCGTCGCATTCGGTCTGGTGATCGGGTTCTTCCGTGAGCCGGGCAGGGGCGGCGAAAGCGGGCTCAAACCGGTCCACTACCTGGTGACGCTGGCGCTCGTCGTAATCCTGCCGCTGCCGCTGCTCAACAGCTCCAGTCACGTCACCGGGCTGGCGTTGTTCCTGACTTTGTTCCGCACTTTGGAGAGGGCGCCACCCGACGCTGCCGGCACGGCGCCGGCGCGGTTGTGGATGATCGGTCTGGTCGCCGCCGGCGCCGCCAGCCTGAAGGCGACGTTCCTGGTGATGGCGGCGGCGACGCTCGTCGCCTGGTGGCTGATTGGCACCTGGCGCAGATGCGGCAAGGGCGGGCGCGACTGGCGGCGCCACGTTGTCGTGGCAACGCACCTTGCAGCCTCGACGCTAACGTTCCTGGCGCCGTGGATGGCGCTGCTTTACCGCTCGTCGGCCACGCCGCTGTTCCCGATCGTCCAGGGCCATCACCGGCCCGGGTTCGCCGCCACCTATTCGGGTGACCTGCCGCTCGCCGAGCTTGCCGCCTTCCTCGGCGACTTCCTGATCCAGCCGCAGGTCGGGCTGTTCCTGGTGCCGATCCTGCTCTACGCCTTCCGCCGCGGCAGCCCGGCGGGACTGGCGCTTTACGCTGGCGCGATCACGACCGCCGCCGCCACGGTGATGACACTGACCTATGACAACATCGAGACCCTGCACCGCTACGTGGCGCCAT
Source organism: Rhodospirillales bacterium (assembly GCA_016187325.1). Classification (GTDB taxonomy): domain Bacteria; phylum Pseudomonadota; class Alphaproteobacteria; order Rhodospirillales; family Casp-alpha2; genus JACPJY01. The sequence continues at coordinate 1,347 of JACPJY010000138.1, forward strand.
TCGTGAACGCCGCGTTCATCGCTACCACCATCGCCTTCGCCGACGATGCGCGTAGGGCGATGCCGACTGCTGCCGACGGCCGGCGAAGGCGGCGCACCGGCGACGCAATCCTATGGGTGCTGGTGTTGGCGCTGCTACCGGTGCCGATCCATCACGACGTTAAACGCATCGCCGACACATACGGCCAGGCGATTCTCACGGCCGAGAACCGCGCCGCCTACGCACGGGTGCAGGCGGCGGTGCCGGCCGGCAAGAAGCTGCTGGTGCTGGTCAATCACCCGTTCGCGTTCGACTACCAGCGCAACGTCATCGTCAACGTCGACGTGCCGGGGGCCGTCAGCCCCGATCCAGGGATGCCGTTCTTCCAAGGGCCCGGCGCGTTGAAAGCATATCTCAAGGGGCAATCGATCCGTGCCGTGGCGTTCCGCGATTTCGCCGCGCCCGGCGGCTGCCTCTATGGCCGCGACCTCTGGCTCGCCCATGCCCAGGGCGATAATCCGATGTGGCGGGCGCAATCGAAATACTATCTCGACTTGATGGACAACGTGCTCAAGCTGGCGGCCGCCGAGCGGGTCGTCCACCGCGACCGGGGACTGACAGTGATTGCCCTTGACTGAACGGCGGGTCAGTTCGCCTTGCCGAGGCGGCCGAGCTCGGCGCGGGCGGCCGCGTACTGGCGGAAGTGAGTGACGCCGGTGGCAAGCGTGCGGCGGAAATAGCCGGCCGCGCCGTTAAGATCGCCGTTGATCAGCCGATGTTGGGCGAGGAAGAAGAAGGCGATGCACTCGTTCTCGCGCTGCTTCTTGGCGTTCTCGGATCTGGCGGCGGCGAGCACTTGTTCGGGGGGGGCCTCGCCCTTGAACAACTTCGCCAGCACCTCCGGCCACGGCCCCTTTCCCTGCCAGCCGATCAACGCCGTTGCCGACGCGCCGTCGCCGGCGCGCGTCTCGGCGACATGGCGCCACAACCGGGCATAGTCGCCGAGACCGCCACCGGCGTTGGCGTTTTCGTGGACGGCAGCGAAATCGCGTGCTGCCGCCTCCATGCGCCCGGCCGTGAACTCGAGCACGCCACGGCTGAAATAGGCCTCGGCGTGGCCGGGTTGCAGCCGAATCGTCTCTCCGTACTGGCGTATCGCCTGCTCGGCGTCGCCTTGTTGCTCGAGCGCCCAGGCGCGGCCGAAGTAGGCGTCGGCAGAATCGGGCCGGAGCGCGACCACGGACGCGAAGTCCCGGGCAGCGTCGCCGTAGGCACCCGTCGCCACCCGCGACCAGCCGCGCCCGAAATAAGCGTCGGCGAAGCCTGGGTCGACGACGATCGCCTGGCTGTAGGCGTCGATCGCCTGCTCGTAGAGGCCCTTGTCCTCGAAGGCTCGGCCCTCCTTGGTCAGGGTCTGCGCGTCGCCGCTGGCAGGCGGACGCAACGATGCCGCCGCGGTGGCGGCCGGTGCCGCCGGCTTCTTTGGCACCGCGACGGCGGCGAGGCGGCCCGGCGTCGCGGCCGGTGACTCCGCTTGCGTTGCCGCTGGCGCCGGCGAGGGGACCGCGGGTGCAACCGGTTGCGCGACCGCCTTCGGAGCCGGCGTCGGCGCCGCCGGTTCTGGCGGCGCGGGAGGCGCCGCTGTCGCGACCGGTTCCTTGTGTGCCGGGGCTGCCACGATCGGCGCGGTGGACGCTGCCTGCTTTGCCGCCGGCGTCGCCGGCGCGGCCGTCGCGAGTGGGCGCGGCGTGTCGGAGGCCGGCTGGGGCACCGGCACCAGCCGGAAGAAGCCGATGCCGCCGCCAACCACGAACGCCAGCACCGGCAACGCCACCAGCACCGCCATCCACTGCCATCGCGGTCGCGGACCGATCTGGCCGTCGTTCTCCGGCGCCGCCGTTGCGTCGCCGGACCCGGACTTCTGCTGGCGCTCCTTCTCCGACTTCTTCAGGGCTTCGAGGATCAGCGACATGGCAACCTCGGTACCTACGGCCGCGTGCCGGCGTTGTCACGGCTCGCCGCGCCGTCGTGGTCGCGGTCGCCGGCGAACAACGGCGCGATCAGCGGCCACGTCCGAATTTCGGCGCGCAGGTTGGCCATCGCTGGCGATCGCGACAGCGCCGGCACCAAGTTCATCTCCAGGGGATCGAGGGCGAGCAACGCCGCCACGGCGACCGGGATCAGGGCGCCGACGGCGATCGGCAACGCCATCCGCGACCGCGCCCGGCCGGACTCGCCGCCGCCTAACACTTCGGCCGCCGCCCGGCTCGCCAACTTGCGGTCGATGCGCCGGACGCCGCGCCCATAAGCGCCAAGCAGCGAGCGTTCGCAGATGCTGTTGATGATCCGCGGGATGCCGCCCGACAGCCGGGAAATCTCCTCGATGGCGTCGAAATCGAAGACGTCGGACGGCAGGCCGCCGACCTTGAGCCGGTGATAAATGTAGTCCCTGGCCTCGCGGGGGGTCATCGGCTCCAGGTGGTAGCGCGCCGTGATGCGTTGCGACAGCTGGCGCATGTCGTCGCGCTGCAAGCGCTCCTTGAGCTCCGGTTGGCCGACCAGGATGATCTGCAGCAGCTTAGTGCTGGCCGTTTCCAGGTTGGTCAGCAGCCGTACCTGCTCGAGCACCTGATAGCGCAGGTTTTGCGCCTCGTCGATGAGGAGCACGGCGCGCCGGCCGCTGGCGTGGACGTCGAGGAGATGGGCGTTAATGGCGTCGGTCAGGTTCTTCAGGCTGTGGCGGGCGCCCTTGACCGCGATTTCCATCTCGTCGCAGATGTTGGCCAAGAGCTCGACTTCGCTCAGGCGCGGGTTGAGGCACAGCGCCAAGTCGACATCCTCCGGCAGCCGTTCGACCAGGCAGCGGCAAATTGTCGTCTTGCCGGTGCCGACCTCGCCGGTCAAGAGCACGAAGCCACTCGATCCCTGCACGCCGTACATCAGATGCGCCAGCGCCTCCTGGTGGCGCCGGCTCATGAACAGGAAGCTTGGATCGGGAGTGTTGGAAAACGGGTTCCGGTCGATTCCGAAATGGTCTTGAAACATCAGCGCATTCCCCGGCCGCGGGCGACCGGCGACCTGCTGCCGCCGACCGCGCTTCGCCCGCCGGAGCGCACTTCGCGATGGCGAGCCGCGGACGCCGCGTCGCGCATCCTAACACGGCGGCCCGGCTCATTAAACCGAGAGCGCGGCGACGGCATTCACGCGAAGCTTACTGGCTGGCCAGCCGCTGCAGGCGGGCGCGGTCCTTGATGATCAGACTCTTGTGGCGGCGCTCGATGACGCCGTCGCGGGCGAGGTTGCCGATCGCCTCGGCGACGGTCTGCTTTTCGGCGCCGATCCATTCGGCAATCTCGGCGTGCGGCGGCACATGCAGGATCACCCACGACCCGTCGCCAAAGGTGTTCGGTTCCGACAGCCGCAGCAGCTCGTGGTAGACGCGCTGGTGCGCCGACATGGTGCTGAGCGCCGTGATCCGCGTATTGAGAGTGCGGATGAAGCCGGCGAAGCGCTTGAGCAGTGCCAGCGAAACCCCGGGACACTCGAACAGCAAATGGCGGAAGTCGCGACTCGAGAGGCACGCCAGCAGCGTCGGCTCGACGGTGGTGACGCGCGCCGAGCGCACCTTGAGGTCGATCGCCGCCAGCTCGCCGAAGGAATCCCCCGGCCCGAGCTCGGCTAGCGCCACCTGCTCGTGCTCGGTGATGAAGTCCATCGCCTTGAGCTTGCCCTTGACGACGAAATAGACGTCGGTGCTGCGGTCCTTGAGGTCGATGACGATTTCGTTCGGGCCCAGCACCTTCCACGTACATTGCTTCTCGACGACCGCGATCTTTTCAGGCGTCGCCTCCGCAAGGAGCCCGATGCCGTTGAGGCTCTTGTCCGATTCCTCGAATTGCGGTTGCTTGCTGGCCAAGGTAAAGAATCCCGCCGTCAACGCGGCCCGATGCCACCGATGGTCGACTCCGGGGCATTGTCGCAAAGCGCCGCGAGTTGCGCAAGAAGCTGGGTGGACGGCAGCGGACGCGATGGCGCTACTGCGATCGCGTTACGGGGGTCGGCGGCCGCGATTGGCTGGCGCGGAAGCGGGAAAACACCGCTAGATTGTTGCGCACCGACGCCTCGTCGAGGTCCATCTTGGCCAACGCCTCGGCCTTCTCCATGTCGCCCTTTATGCCGTAGAACAACGCCAGGTTCTGGCGGATTTGCGGACTGTGGCGGGCGGCCAGCGGCGCGTTCTCGAGGGTGGCGATCGCCCGCTCGACATCGCCGGACAGCGCCGCCGAGATCGCCATGTTGTTCAACACCACGGGATTGTCCTTGGAAAGCTGGAGCGCGCGGCCGTAGGATTCGCGGGCCTTGGCGAAAGACTCCGTCAGGTCGTAGGCGATGCCAAGGGCGGCGTGGGTCTCCCAGTTCTGCTCGTCCTTGGCGCGCGCGTTGGCGAAAAACCCGATCGCCTCGGTGACGTTGCCGACGGCGAGATTGGCCTTACCGCGCTCGACCACGAACAGCACCTGGTCACCGAACTTTGCCGCCGCCTTATCGAGAACCTCGACTGCCAGCTTGGCGCGACCCGAATAGCGAAGATTGCGCGCCAGCCCCAGCGTGGCATCGATGTCGTCCGGCCGGCGGTCCGCCAGATTGCCGTAATGGTTGACGGCGGCCGCATAGTCGCCTTCAGCCTCCGCCGCAGTCGCCGCCCGTTGCAGGGTTTCGCGGATCGCCTGGGCGCCAGGATTGGCTTGGGAGGCGCATCCCGAGAGCAGGATGGCGACAACCAAGACCCGGATGCTCGCCTGCAGAATGGAACCGATGGTCATCGGCGGCTGATCCTCCGTTCGGGATCGTGTTCTGGAAATCGGTCGCCCACCTGTTTATGGGATATTCGGTTGCCAGACAAGATTCGCCCGCCGCCGCCGACAGCGACGGCGTTTGCACCGGCGCCGGATATGTGACGGATATCACTGAAATTCCCGGGTCTTTTCGGCTATAGTGCTATCCCTGAAAATGCCCTGATTTGGCTATAATTTGGAGCATCGCCTCGACGGCGGTGAAACGCGTGCCATGAGCGACCGTAGTAGAGGACATTCGACCGTCGACCGGCGGCCGGGAGGTCGTCGCGGCTTGTTGTGCGGATTGCGGACGCGGCGGACAGTCGCCGCCTTTGTCGGCGACCGCCGCGGCGTGATCGTCGTCATGTTCGCGCTCATGTTGCCGATTCTGATCGGCTTCATCGGCCTCGGGGTCGAGGTCGGTCTGTGGTACAAGGAACGCCGCGACCTGCAGGCCGCCGCCGACGCCGCGGCGCTGGCCGGGGCCTACGAACTGGCCGAGGACCGCGCGTCCAACATCGAGACGGTGGCGCGACGCGAGGCCGAGAACAACGGCTGGACCGACTGCGCCGGCGGCTGCATCACGATTCGCAGCTCCCCGTTCAACGGCACCTTTCCGGCGGCGCCGAGCGCCTACTCGGCCGACGCCGAGACCGTGCAGGTGGCGCTGACGCGGCAAGTGAGCCTGTTGTTCGCCGGCTACTTCCTGGGGTCGGGAAACTCCGTCACCATCAACACCAAGGCGGTCGGCAAGGCGGTTGCCGGCGCGACCACGGCCTGCGTGCTGGCGCTCGGGTCCGGCAACCCGAGTGGCGCCTTGACCGTGTCCGGCGCGTCCAACTCGGTCACGATGAGCGGCTGCACCATGGCCACCAACTCGACGAATGACAACGCCGTGAAGAATCTGACGGGCACCATGTCCGCCGACTGCGTCTATAGCGCCGGCGGCATCCAGGGTACACCGGGACCGACGACGACCGCCTGCGCGTCGCCGGGGAAATCCAATCAGCCGGCGGTAACCGACCCTTATGCTACGATCACCGAACCCACCGTTTCGGACTGCGGTTCGAACAGCTATTCCCTGACCGGCGCCGGCAATTCGGACACCATCAGCGCCGGCACCTATTGCAGCATCTCGGTCAACGCCAACAATGGCACGTTTACGCTCAACGCCGGAACCTACTTCATCGACCAAGGCGATTTCACCGTCACCAGCAACAATTCCACCGTCAATGCCACTGCCGGCGTCACCATCGTCTTCGGCGACAGCAGCGGCGGCGGCAACTGCGGCCGGCTCAACATCGCCGGCTCGGGCGCCGTCAACATCACGGCGCCGACGACGGGCACCTTGGCCGGGATTGCCTTCTACCGCGGTCCGAGTTGCGACGCGGGTTCGGGCATGACTCTCACCGGCAGCTCGGGCAGCACGATCATCGGCGCGCTCTATGCGCCGACGTCGAGCCTGTCGATGTCGGGGGGCACGTCGGTCGCTGGTTCCTGCCTGCAACTGATCGCCGATACCATATCGTTCACCGGCACCGGCACCATCGGCAGCGACTGTGATGGCACAGGGGTCAAGGATATCCTGGCTGGCGGCAAGGGGTCCCTTGTCGAGTAGGTTTTGAGGCTCGGTGGCATGGCATTACCCGGAGAGGCGAAAGCGTTCTATACTCGCGGCATGATGGCAGGCGGCCGCGCCGTGGGCGCTATTGGCAGGGCGATGATGCGCTGGCCGGCGGCATGCTCCGAAAGGGGCGCAGCCGCGGTCGAGTTTGCGCTGATCATCCCGGTGGTTCTGGCGGGGCTCACCGGCATCGCCAATTATGGGCTTGCCATGTACAACAAGATGGAGCTGGTCGGCGCGGCGCGCGCCGGCGCCCAGCAAGCGATCCTCGATCGGACCGACACGACGGCGATTAAGAACGCAGTCGTCAACTCGACCAACCTCGGCATCACCACCGCCGACGTCACGACGACCGAATCTTACTTATGCGCCGACGGCACAGTTGTCACTCTTGCCACCGACACCTGCGTCAACAGCGACCCGCTGCAATATTACATGACTGTGACCGCGAACCAGAATTTCACCTTGTTGCTGCTGGGAACCACGATCAGCCTGTCGGGCTCGGTCAAGGTCCGCACCCAGTGATACGGAAATCGGCATGGCTGTGAACGCAACAATGCGCGGCCGGCGGCGGCCGTTCCTGGCGTGCTGCCGTGGCGCGACGGCGGTCGAATTCGCCATCGTGGCGCCGCTGTTCCTGGCCATGATGGTCGGCGTCTTCGAGCTCAGCCGGGCGATGTGGATCAAGGCCTCCATGCAGTACGCGGTCGAGGAAACCAGCCGCTACGCCATGGTCAATACAACAAAGACGGACGCGGAACTGAAAACCTACGCGCAAACCAAGCTGACGGACGCCGGCGTCGGCACCACCGGCATGGACTTCTCGAATACCACGTCCGACGGCACCGTCGCGAACATCGAGGTGAGCTACAGCTTTCAGACCCTGACGTCGCTGCTGCCGTTCCCGTCGCTGACCATGACCGCCAAGTCGCGCGTGCCGTTGAGCTGATCACAGGCCGACAGCCGCAACCCGAGGCCCAACCCGGCAACCCACATGCAAAATCAACTCGAACATCTCGAAAACCTAGCCAGGCTCGCCAAGGAGGCCTCGACCGAAGGCCGCCAGGAACTGCTGCGTCAGGTCACCAATCTGTTCATGGAATCGCCCGAAGCGCTGAGCCAGACCGAGATCGAGTACTTCGGTGACATCATGGGCCGGCTTGTGTTCGAGCTCGAGATGAAAGTCCGCCAGCACCTCGCGGAAACGATCTCTGGCGTCGGCGCCGCCCCCCTCGACCTGGTGAAGAGATTGGCCAACGACGCCATCGAGGTGGCGCGGCCGGTGCTGATGAAGAGCGGCATCCTCAAGGACGCCGACCTTATCGAGATCGTCAAGAACTGCGGCCAGGAGCACCTGCTGGCGGTCTCCAAGCGCGCCACCGTGAGCGAAAAGGTCGCCGACGCGCTGGTCGAGAAGGGCGACGAAAAAGTCCTCGGTTCGCTGGCCGGGAACGCCGGCGCCGCCATCTCGCGCGGCGCCTTGGAGAAGATGGTGGCGCGCAGCGAAGGCAGCGAGTCGATCCAGGAGCCGCTGGTGAAGCGTGCCGACCTGCCGCCGGACCTGGTGCAGAAAATGTTCTCGTTCGTTTCCGACGCGCTCCGCGAGCACATCCTTGCCACCGGCGCCGGCATCGACGCCAGCCAGGTCGACGGCTGGCTGGCGGAGACCAAATCGTGGCTTGGTTCGGATGGCGTCTCGGGCGAGACGACCCCGGCCGAGAAATTCATCCTCCGCAAGGAGCAGTTGAACCAATTGAACACGGCGATGCTGGTGAAGCTGATGCGCGAGGGCAAGATCGCGGAATTCGTGGCCGGGCTGGCGCGGCTCGCCAGGATCGATCTTTCGACCGCGCGCCAGACCGTGTTCGATCCGTCGGGCCAGAGACTGGCAGTGGTATGCAAGGCGCTGGCGATCGACAACGACACCTTCGCCGAGCTGGTCGATCTCACCAACACCAAGAACGTGCGCTCGCGCGAGGACAAGATCGCGCTGGTCGGCGTCTACGGCCGCATCACGCCCGAAACGGCACAGCGCGCGATGCGGTTCCTGCGCACCCGCCAGAAGCTCAAGAAAGGCCCGGGAAAGGAGAAAACTTGGGGACCGTGACGGCCGGCGCGGGTTCGGCTATGGGCGTTCCACGGCCGTTGCACGGGGGCTATTGGTTTTCCACCAGCTTGAAGAACTCGGTCATCTTATTCTTGACCTTGTCGATCTTGACCACGAACTCGAGACCCAGATGACCCTCGCGCTTCCACATCACCTTGCAGCGGCGGATATCGTTGAGCTTGTTGATCTTCAGATCGACGAAGCTGCCGACCGGAAGGTCGGCGGCGACGCGGACCTTGGCGCCGATTTCCGAAATGTCGGAGATGGAGCAATCCCAAGCCTCGTTGCCGCCGACGTAGACGACGCCGCCGAACAATGTCCGACGGCGCCCGCTTTTCCTCTGGTCACTGGCATCGACCATGGTGTTATCCCAACGGATCGCCTCGTTCAACCGTCGCGCCGGCACCCCCGGCTGCCAGCGCCCGGGCCGAGGTTAACTCCGGGCCCGACCGGCTTCAAACGATATCCGATTATAGCCGAAATCGGCGATGCCGGCAGCCGCGGCGGCGTCGCGGGCGAGCAAACTCACCGTCCCTCGGCGCCCGGCGGCTGGCCACGCCGGTGCCGCGGTACCGCCGGCGAACCCGGTACCGGCCTCGGCGCGGCTGCGAGTCCTGGTGATAAATTGTTTTATTTCAAGGCGTTTCGATTTACAGTGGTGACGGTGTCGATTCGCCAGTGGGATTGGCCTCCTGGGCCGGGGGCATGGCAACCGGGGGCCGACTGTTATAGGTTGGAACGGGCGAAACCGACGGATTTCGGAGTCCTTCGACAGGTTGGATTCTGGCGATCGCGGGGGTTAGCGGATCGGGCTGGCGAGCGGCGGATGGCGACCGCCGCCGAGCGAATCGGCGGCAAGCGGGGGTAACGGGTCTAAATGCGGGTGCTGATTGTCGGAATTATCGTTCTGGCGGTGGCGGTGGCCGTCGTCGCCACCTATCTGATCCAGACCTTCAGCGGCGAGGAAAAGGTCGCCGAGCTGAAGAAGGAGGCGCAGAAGCCGAAGATCCGCGTCCTCATCGCCGCCAAGGAAATACGGCCGGGCGAAACCCTGGCGGCCAACGCCATTACCTGGCAGGTGTGGGTCGAAGAAGCGCTGAACCCGCAGTTCATTTCGGTCACCAAGGACGAGGACCAGGCCAAGAAGATCGCTGATCTCGTCGGCAGCATCGTCCGCGGCCCGATCCAGATAGGCGAGCCGATCCTCGCCGCCAAGCTGTTCAAACGCGACAAGGCCGGCCTGCTGTCGGGCGTTCTCGAGAGTGGCATGCGCGCAGTGTCGTTCTCAGTGTCGCCGGATACGGCGAGCGCCGGCTTCATCCTGCCGGGCGACCGGGTGGACGTGCTGCTCACCCATACCAAGGCCCAGGAGGCGTTGCAGAAGAAGGCGAAGCCGGGCCCAGTCGACCCGAATGCGCCGCTCTTGGTGCTACAGCAAACCACCGAAACCATCCTGAGGAACGTCCGCGTCATCGCCGTCAATCAGGCCATCGACGCGCCGCCGGCGAATGCCCCCGCCGTTCCCGCCACCGCGACCATCACCCTCGAGCTGACGCCAAAGCAGGCGGAGCTGTTGATCACGGCACGCGCCATGGGCCGGTTGTCCCTGGTGCTGAGGAGCTTGCAGGCGGGTAGCGACGAGCCCAAGCGCCCGGCGTTCACCACCGACGTCGAGGTCAGCCCGTTCCTCAGCAACCTCAATGAAATCCTCGCGGAGGAGGAGCGGAAACGCCAACAGGCGCTCGAGGAAAAAAAGAAAGCCACCGCCAAGACCGGGGGCACGGCGCCAAAGCAACCGAAGGATACCGTCAAAATTTTCCGGGGAGGAAAGGGCGGACTCTCGGAAGTCACCGTCAAATGATGCGTGGATCGAAACATCTCCTCGCCGCCACGTTTTGTTTCGCGGCGGCATTGTCGTGGGTGGCGGCGTCGGCGCAGGAAGTGCCGCAGCGTCGCGCGACCGCGACGCCGCCGCCGGCGGCCGCCAAGACGTCGAAACCGATCATGGAAAACGTCGAGCCAATGCTGATCGAGTTGTCGTTGAACAAGGCCAAGGCGGTGACACTGCCGAGGCCGGTCGGCAAGATCGTCATCGGCAACGAAGCGGTCGCTGACGTCCACTTTGACCCGGCGCAGCCGACCAAGATCTACGTGGTGTCAAAGGCTATCGGCTCGACCAACGTGTTCTTCATCGACAAGAGCGGCGACACCATCGAACAGGCGGAAGTGCGCGTGCTGTTTGACAATGACGGCATCAAGGCGGCGCTGCAGCGGTTGATGCCGGACGAGAACGTCGACGTCTCGGTGTTCCGCGACAGCGTGTTCCTGACCGGCAAGGTCCGCTCGGCGAGCGCCGCCAAGAACGCCGCTAACATCGCTCGCCGATTCGTCGCCGCCGATGCCAACGTCACCAACATGCTGACCGTGATCGGCGGCCAGCAAGTGATCTTGCAGGTGCGGGTTGCCGAAATGGACCGCGACGTGCGCAAGAACCTGGCGGTCGAAGGAACGTTCCAAAAGGTGAACATCGGCGGGCGGGGGTTGCAATTCGCCACCAGCGCCCCGACGGCGACCATCACCGCCTTCGCCACCGGCCGGCTGTTCACCGGCACCAATATCTTCGGTGACCCCACCTTTAAGGCCCTCGAGCGCCAGAACCTGACCAAGACCCTGGCCGAGCCGACGCTGACGGCGATCTCCGGCGAGACCGCGTCGTTCCTGTCCGGCGGCGAGTTCCCGTTCCCGTCGGGCCTCGACGAGAACGGTCAGACCATCTTCGAGTTCCGCGAATTCGGCGTCGGCCTCAACTTCACCCCGACCGTCGTCGACGAAGGCCGCATCAGCATGCAGATCTCGATGGAGATCAGCGCCATCGACACCGCCAATTCGCTGACCATCACCAACAACAACACCACCACCACCGTCCCCGGCCTGTCGGTCAAGCGCACGGAAACCACCATCGACCTGCCAAGCGGCGGCACGTTGATGATCTCCGGGCTGCTGAAGGACAATTTGGCCGATACCATTAGCGGCTTCCCGTACCTCAAGGACGTGCCGATCCTAGGCGCGCTATTCCGCTCGACCGAGTTCCAGCGCCAGGAGACCGAGCTCGTCATCGTCGTTACCGCCTACATCGCCAAGCCCGCCGACAAGGCGACGGCGGTATCGCTACCGACCGACGGTTTCGAGCCGGCGAGCGACATCGATATCTACCTGCTTGGCCGGCTGCACCGCTATTACACGAAGGGGGAACGCCC
>JACPJY010000139.1 GCA_016187325.1 Rhodospirillales bacterium
CCCGCCAAGATGGAAGCCCTCGGACAGTGGCCGAACAGCAACCTGTTTGACGCGGACGAGCGCCTGGTCCTCGAATACGCCGAAGCCATGACCCGATCCGACCTGGCGGTGGACGACGCATTGATGGAACGCCTTAAGAACCGCTTCGGCGATGACGCGTCGGTCGAGCTCACCGGCCTGATCGCGTTCCAGAACATGTCGAGCAAATTCAACAGCGCCCTGGCCGTCCCGTCGCAAGGCTTTTGCCGGCTGCCGGAAGCCGCGGCGCAACCGGGCGGACAGGCCGGGACGTGAACGGAGGAACCCCATGAACATTGGAACCGCGGCCAGCAAATCCGGCGTCCCGGCGAAGACTATCCGCTATTACGAAAGCATCGGCCTAATCCCGCGGGCGACGCGGGCCGGGAACGGCTATCGCGACTACGGCTACGTTGACGTCGCGACGCTGAAATTCATCCAGCGTGCCCGGCGGCTCGGCTTCTCGGTCAAGGACGTCGGGAACTTGCTGGAGTTGTGGCGGGACCGTAAGCGCAGCAGCGCCAGCGTCAAGAAAGTGGCGATGAACCACATCGGCGAGATCGAGAAACGCATCGGCGAGCTCGACTCGATCCGCCGCACGTTGGTGCACCTCACCGACCGTTGCCACGGCGACGAGCGGCCGGAATGCCCGATCATGGACGACCTTTCGGGCGGTGAGGGCAAGGCGGCATAGTATCCGGAATCAGAGAGACGCAGCCCCCCACCCGCTCGCTGTCGCTCGCGGCCTCCCCTGCAAGGGGGGAGGCGATTCACCTCCCCCTTGATGGGGGAGGTCGGCGCGAAGCGCCGGGTGGGGGTGTCTCGGCGTTATAGAGTTGCGGCCTACCCGCGGTCGAAGCGGGCGCGAGCGATGATGTCGTCGAAGGCGACGCCGGAAGGCAAGGTGCCGTAGGTACGGCCCCAGTTATCGCCGAGGCGGGAAGCGCAGAACCCGTCGGCCACGGCGGCCGGAGAAAATTGCATCAGCAATGCGCCCTGCAGCGTCAACGCCATCCGCTCGGTGATCCGGCGCATCTGTGATTCGTCGCGCGATTTCCTGGCGAAATCGTCCTTGAGGGCGTCGATGGCGGCGTCCAGCCGCCTGTCGGCGCCACGCGTCGCCTCGATTTCGGCGACAAACGCGGCGATCGAGTCCGGCTCGCGCTCCATGGCGCGCAGGACGTCGAGGCAGATGACGTTGCCCGAGCCCTCCCAGATGCTGTTGACCGGCGCCTCGCGGTAGAGCCGAGGCATCGGCGAGTCCTCGACGTAGCCGCCGCCGCCGTGGCACTCCATCGCCTCGTAGACGTGGTTGGGCAGGCGCTTGTTGATCCAATATTTGCCGACGGCGACCGCGATGCGCGAAAAAGCGCGCGCCGCCTCGTTGGTTGCCGCTTCGTCATAGCTGCGGGCGATACGCATGACGAGAACTGTCGCCGCTTCCGATTCCAGCACCAGGTCGGCAAGCACGTTCTTCATCAACGGCTGCTCCGCGAGCTGCCGCTGGAAGGCAGTGCGATGGCGGGCGTGATGGACCGCCAGCACCGCCGCCTGGCGCATCATGCCGGCCGGAGCCGTGGTGGCGTCGAGGCGGGTGTGATGCACCATATCGATGATGGTGCGCACGCCGCGTCCTTCCTCGCCGACCAGGCGCGCGTAGGTGCCGTCGTATTCGATCTCGGCGGAGGCATTCGAGCGATTGCCGAGCTTGTCCTTCAGGCGTTGGATCAGGAACACGTTGCGGGTGCCGTCGGGCCGCCATCGCGGCACGAAAAAGCACGAAAGTCCTTTATCTGCATAAGCCAAGGTCAGGAACGCATCCGACATCGGCGCCGAGCAGAACCACTTATGTCCGCGCAACCGGTACTCGGCGCCCGGTCCGCCGGCGCCGACCGCCTCAGCGCGGGTGGTGTTAGCGCGCACGTCGGAACCACCCTGTTTTTCGGTCATAGCCATGCCGATGGTAGCGCCAGTCTTTTCGGCGGCCGGAATGCTCCGCGGATCGTAGGCGCCGGAAAGGATGCGCGGCTCCCATTCGGCGGCGATGTCCGGCTGACTGCGCAAGGTCGGGATCGAGGCATAGGTCATGGTGATCGGGCAGCACACCCCGGCTTCGGCCTGGGTCAACAGGTATTCCAAAGCCGTGTGCGCGACGTGACCGCCCGGGCGCTTGGCGGTCCAGGCGATCGAATGGACCTCGTGCGCCGACGCCAGCCGCATCAAATCGTGGTAGGCGGGGTGGAACTCGACCTCGTCGATACGCCGGCCAAAAGCATCGAACGTCCGCAGCTCAGGGCCGTGCCGGTTGGCGGCGCGGCCGAGCTGGATGATCCTGTCGTCACCGGCGAGCGCGCCCATGGCGCGCACCTTGTCCTCGGCCCAGCCGGCACCCTCGCGGGCGAGTGCTGACTTCAGCGCCGGATCGCCGTCATAGAGGTTGTAATCCTCAAATGGCGGGGGCTGATTGGTGACCTCGTGAGTGCCGAGGCGGGCGATCGGATCACGCGCCGACATGGGCTACTCCCGGATGGCGAAGCACGCCAGGGGCCGCGCCGCGCCAGACAGCCGTGGTGGCATTCACCACGGTCGGCAAAGAATCGGCCCCGGGTTTGGGACTGTCAACCGCTAGGACGGGGGGCGGCGGAATGACGAAAACGGGCCCTGCGGTCGGTATGGGACCTGGCACAAATCATCGCCGTTCTCGACTTCTTAACCGTTCCGGCGGATGATAATGGGTATCCAGTCCGATGAGCGGCATCGGCTCCTCGCGAACCGGTCGGGTTGCTGGCGCCGATGGAAGGGCGCAACCGTCCCACAGTTAGGCCATGGAAAAAGAAAAA
>JACPJY010000121.1 GCA_016187325.1 Rhodospirillales bacterium
GAGCTGACGCAGGCGCAGGCGGCGATCGACAAGAAGGATTTCAACGCCGCCCTGCCGCTGCTGCAGGCGGCGGTAACGAAGGCGCCCGACAGCGCCGACGCCTGGAACCTGCTCGGCTACGCACACCGCAAGCTGGGCATGAAGGACAAGGCGCTCGCGTACTACCAGAAGGCGCTCGGCATCGACAAGGAACACCGCGGCGCGCTCGAGTATCTGGGCGAGCTTTACCTGGAGAGCGGGCAGCCGGAACAGGCGAAGGCGATGTTGAAGCGCCTCGACGACGCCTGTTTCTTCGGCTGTCCCGAGTACGACGACCTCAAGAAAGCGCTGAAGGCGGCCAAGGTCATCGACTGACGGCGGGCTGCGGCGAGTCGCTCAATTAATTGCCCGTCGCACGACCTCATCCTTCGAGACGCTGCGCTCCTCAGGATGAGGTCGTTGATCGTTCCATTAAAATCGCCTCACCCTGAGGAGGCCGCGTTAGCGGCCGTTTCGAAGGGTGAGGTCAGCGCTGGAAGATGTCCTTCGGCAACGCCTTCTGCAGGGTATCGCGGGCCCTCACCGCCTTGTCGTCGCCGAGATTGGCGGCGCGGTCGATCCACATGTAGGCCTGCAAGTTGTCCCTCTCCACGCCCTTGCCCTCGTAATAGAGGAATCCGAGGTTGTATTGCGCGGCGGCGTGGTCCTGCTCGCCGGCGCGGCGGAACCACTCGGCCGCTTGGCGGTAGTCCTGATCGACGCCCTGACCGAGGTAGGTCATGATGCCGAGGTTGTATTGGGCGACGGCATGGCCCTTCTCGGCGGCGCGGCGGAACCACTGCACCGCCTTCTTGAAGTCCTTCTCGACGCCGATGCCCTTGTAGAACAGCATGCCGCGCTTGTGGTCCTGGTCGGCGGTCTCGTCCGGCAACGCCGGCTTGCGGGAAATAAGCGCCGGCGCGGGGGTGGGCGCCTTCGCCTCGCGGGCGGCCGGCAGCTTTACCTTGGCCATCGGTTCCGTCGCCGGCAGCTTCGGCGCCGGCGGTTTCGGCACCGGTTGCGGCGCCGGCAGCGGCGGCGCCTCGACCACCGGCTTCGGCGTCGGTTCGCTGACCAGCGGCGGCGGCGGTGGCGCGAGGTTCAAGGGCACCGGCCGCAAAACGGCGGGTCGCTTCGCAACGGGGGGCGGCGGCGAGACGGCCGGCGGTGGCGGCGGTGCGTCGCCCTTCGGCTCGGTCTTCACCGCCCAGCCCTGGTCGGCGCCCGTCCCGGGCGGCGGGGGCTCCGGCAGCGTCATCACCACCCGCCGCGTCGACCGCCGCTCGCCGGCGCCTTCCATTGCGCCACGGGGGGCGCCGCGGTCGTCGCCGGCCAGCGACCTCCAGGCGAGCGCGATGTCGTCGCCGTAGCGACCGAGGGCCGCCTCGATCCGCTGTTTGCGGTTGAGGATGGCGTCGGCGTGGTCACCGGTGACCGGGGTCGCCACCAACGCCCCGTAAAGCGCCTCGTCGCCGATGAATGGGATGGCGGCGGCCACCGCCAGCGGGATGACCACGGCCAGCACGGCGACAATTTTTATGATCCGTCTGAGCATCGTCTCCCGTTCCGCCGTGGCCGGTGATTTAACACCCGGCGATGCCGGCTGCAAAGCGCGCCGCCGCCAAAGCCGCCGCCCGGGCAGGCGCCGGTCACTTCCGCTCGGCCGTCTTACCGCGCCTTCGCTTTTTCCAGCGCCGCCGTGCGGATGCCGGTGAGCGTCGCCATCGGCGTGATCGCCTCGGGATCGATCCTGAGCTCGATCACCGCCGGCTTGCCGGACGCCGCCGCCGCCTCGAACGCGGGCGCGAACTGATCGGTCGTCTCGACCACCGCGCCGAAAGCGCCGTAAGCCGCGGCCAGCGCCGCGAAATCAGGATTGACCAGATCTGTGGCGGAAATGCGGCCTGGGTATTCGCGTTCCTGGTGCATGCGGATGGTCCCCAGCATGCCGTTGTTGCCGACCAGCACGATGACGTTGGCGCCATACTGGACGGCCGTCCCCAGCTCCTGGCCGGTCATCAGGAAGTCGCCGTCGCCGGTGAAGGCGACGACGGCGCGGTCCGGGAACATCAGCTTCGCCGCCACCGCCGCCGGCACGCCGTAGCCCATGGTGCCGCTGGTCGGGCCCAACAGGGTGGCGAACCGGCGGTAGCGATAAAACCGGTTGCACCAGGACGAGAAGTTGCCGGCGCCGTTGCAGACGATGGAATCCGCGGGCAGGCGCTCGTTGAGCCAGTCAATGATCTCGCCCATCTGCACCTTGCCCGGAATCTTCGGCGGCTTCGTCCACGCCAGGTAATCGTCGCGGGCGGCCTTGGTCCACGCCTGCCACGTCGGCTTCGCCGGCTTCATGGCGCGGGCGGCGGCGGCGAACGCCTTCATGCCGGCGTTGATGGCGAGCGCCGGCTGGTAGACGCGCCCCAATTCCTCCGACCCCGGATAGACGTGGACC
>JACPJY010000122.1 GCA_016187325.1 Rhodospirillales bacterium
ATGTAGATATCGATCACCGTCACCAGGATCCGCACGATCGGCCCGAATATCACGTCCATTGGTCCGCCCCCATCGGCCCGCGGCCCCCGGCGCGCCCCTCTCCAGCCGGCAACGCGCGACGAATCGGCCTCGAAATCCGAGGGCCAGCCTAACGGCCGCGGCGATCGTTCGCAAGGCTCCGGGCCGGTCGCGCGATGGCAATCCGGGGACCGACGCCGAGGCCGGCGCCCAAAACGGCATCGCCAGGCGCGAACCTTGACAGCGAAGCACGCGGGGCGACAATATCCGCGCGCATTCGGCCGGCGCCAACACCGGCCGGCGCTTCACGTGTGTGACCATCTCGGGGCCGTAGCTCAGTTGGGAGAGCGCGACGTTCGCAATGTCGAGGTCAGGGGTTCGATCCCCCTCGGCTCCACCATCCTCTTTCGCGGGGCGCTCCGCGGGGTCCGATCCGCCCGGTTGGCGCCGTCCGTCGCCGCCAACGGGATTTCCCGGGCACGAATATCGTCCTTCACGGATTCCTAGCGGCCTGCGTGATGATCGGCGTCGGCGGGCTGATCGGCACCGTGGCGGTGTGGCTGGTTCAACCGCTGATGCGGTGGTTCCTCGGCTTCGCCGCCGGCGCCATGCTGTTCATCATCTCGCACGAAATCATCCCCGAGACTCATGGCCGCGGCTTCGAAACGCATGCCACCATCGCGCTGACGTTCGGTTTCGTGATGATGATGTCCTTGGACGTTACGCTGGGATGATGGCGATCGTCCGGTGACCACCCGATCAGGGCAGACGGGGTTCGATTAAAGAGCTCGCCCATTACCTCCGGGTCGGTGACGATGGAAGCGTCTTGGGTACGGTAGCCGCTCCTGGCGTCGATTTCCTGCCCCGGGAAGCGGGCCAGCGCAACGATCAATGACGCCAGCACGTACAGCGCGATGACGGCGGCGATCGGCAGGACGTAGATGCGGGCGTTAATGTCCTTTTGCACGTTGGGCTCGGCGTTTTTGAACTATCGACATCGTATATATTAGGGTCGGCCGCCCGATCCCGCACCTCAACTCCGTTCACATGCCCGTGACCGGCTAGTGCCGGCGATCCGCCAGCCGATGTCGCGTTGGGCGCGGGGAAGGGGGAGGTGCGATCGTGGGCGCGTCGGATTTATGTCACGCGACCGTTACTAATTTGCTAACGGTGCGGCGACCGGCGGACGGCCATCCCGGCGTCGGGCTGTCACCCCGCTTCCGCCTCGATGCGTTCCATGTCGTCGTCGGAGAAGCCGAAGTGGTGGCCGATCTCGTGGATCAGGACGTGGCGGATCAAATGTCCAAGGTCCTCGCCGGTCTCGCACCAGTAATCCAAGATCGGCCGGCGGTAGAGGAAGATCATGTCGACGTCCTCCGGCGTGGCGCTGATGCTCTTCTCGCCGATGGCAACGCCATGATAGAGGCCGAGCAGGTCGAACGGGCTTTCCAGTCCCATCTCGCGCTCGGTCTCCTCGTCGGGGAACTCGGCGATGCGGATCACCACGCCCTCGACGTGGCGGGCGAGCCTCTTCGGCAGGCGCTTGAACTCGGCGCGGGCGATGCGTTCCAGGTCGTCGAGGCTCGGCGCGGTGATTGGTGTCCTGGCCATGGGCCGGACAGTAGCGCCGCTTGACGGCCCCGCCAAGCCACGCAACATATGCTAGAGTCGCTTGGACGCGAAACCGTCCATGCCGGGGATTTGTTCAGGGAGGGAACGATGGCGGCGAAGATGACGCCGGCCGAGGTGACGAAGGCGCTCAACAGCCTCAGGGGCTGGCAGAAGGTCGACGGCCGCGACGCCATCACCAAGACTTACCGGTTCAAGGATTTCAAGCACGCCTTCGCGTTCATGACCAAGGCGGCGCTGAAGGCCGAGCAGATGGACCATCATCCGGAGTGGTTCAACGTCTATTCGACGGTGCAGGTGACGCTGGCCACTCACGATTCCGGTGGCGTCACCGACAAGGACGTCGCGCTGGCTCGGTTCATGGAGGAGACGGCCTGACGGCCGCGGCCCGGCGCTCCATGGCCGACGACCCGAACGACAGAGGCCCGAAGCCGGGCGACGAGGGGCTGGTCCGCGAGCGCTTCGTGGAGAAGGCGAAACGCACGCTCGGCCG
>JACPJY010000096.1 GCA_016187325.1 Rhodospirillales bacterium
GGGCTCGTACGCGACCTGCATCAATAGATCGTGAATTGATCGCGGACGTCGGTTGACCGTCCCGTCCGAGCGGCGCATAAATCCTCATTGTCCGGCCGCCTTCCGCCGGGGAGGACAGACAAGAAAAGACCACGAAAGGAAGCCAACCGCATGGCCGTGAAAATCAACAACATCGGCGCCTGCGTCTTCGACGCTTATGGCACCCTCTTCGACGTCGCCGCGGCGGCCGCCCAATGCCGCGACGCGCTCGGTGGCAACGCCGACCGGCTCACCGCCATCTGGCGCACGAAGCAGCTGGAATACACCTGGCTGCGCAGCCTGATGGGCGAATACGTGGAATTCTGGAAAATCACCGGCGACGGCCTCGACTACGCCATGGCCGCGCTCGATATCAAGGACGCGAAGCTGCGCAAGCGGCTGATGGACATCTACATGCGCCTCGACGCCTACCCGGAGGTGAAGAGCGTGCTGAAGACCCTGAAGAAGGCGGGGATCAAGACGGCGATCCTGTCCAACGGCTCGCCGAAGATGCTGGCGGCGGCGGTCAAGAACGCCGGCATCGGCAAGCTGCTCGACGACGTGATTTCGATCCACCCGCTCCGCATCTACAAGCCGCATCCCCGCGTCTACCAATTGGCGGTCAAGGAGCTGAAGGTGAAGGCCGGGCGCATCTGCTTCATGTCGTCGAACGCCTGGGACGCTGCCGGGGCGGCCAATTTCGGCTTCCGGGTGGTGTGGGTGAACCGCTTCGGCCAGCCGAAGGAGCTTCTGCCCGGCAAGCCCGAGCACGAGGTCAAAACCCTGAAGGCGCTGCCGCCGCTGCTCGGCCTGTAGGCCGCATGCCACCATGACCGACGGCGCTCCCGGTTACCGCGAACGATGGCTGACGGCCCAGGACGGGCTGAAGCTGTATTTCCGCGACTACGGCGATCCGCTGTCGCATGAGACGCCGGCGCTGTGCCTGCCCGGCGTCACCCGTAACTCGAAGGATTTCGCCGACTTTGCCTTGCGGCTGTCGAGCCGCCGCCGGATCTTGTGCCCCGATTACCGCGGCCGCGGCCGCTCGGCTTACGATCCCGACTGGCGGAACTATAATCCCGCGACCTACGTCAACGACATCCGCCATCTGCTCGTCGCCTGCGGCGTGCGCAAGGCGCACGTCATCGGCACCTCGCTCGGCGGCATCCTCGCCATGGTGATGGCGGTGGCGACCCCGGGCGCGGTCGCCAGCGCGGTCCTCAACGACATCGGGCCCGAGGTCGGCGGCGCCGGCGTCGGCAACATCGTCGCCTACATGCGCGAAGAACGGCGTTTTCCCGACCTGCAGTCGGCGGCCGACTACATCCGCAAGAACTTCCCCGACCTGCCGGCGCGCTCGCCGGAGGACTGGCTGACCATCGCCCGCAATACCTATCGCGAGCAGCCGGGCCGGGGGTTCGTCCACGACTGGGATCACGCCATCGTCAATCAATTCGCCGGGGCCTCGGCGCAGAACGCCAGCATGTGGCCGCTGTTCGGCGCGCTTCGACGGGTGCCGGTGCTGGCGGTGCGCGGCCAACGCTCGACCGTGCTCAGCGCCGAGACCTTCCGCCGCATGGCCGAGTTCATGCCTGGCATCGCGCAGGTTGTGGTCGAAGACTGCGGCCACCCGACCGCCCTCAACGAGTCGAACGTGCTGGAGGCTATCGATGCCCACCTCGCCCGCGCCTAAGCCGCCGACCTACGCCGACGTCGCCGATGCCGCGAAGCGCATCGCGGCGCACGTGGTCACGACGCCGCTGCTGGAAAGCCCTCTCCTCAACGAGTGCGTCGGCGGCCGGCTGCTGGTCAAGGCCGAGCCCCTGCAGCGCACCGGCTCGTTCAAGTTCCGCGGCGCCTTCAACCGGCTGTCGCGGCTTGATGGCGCGGCGCGCCGGCTGGGCGTCGTCGCATTTTCGTCAGGCAACCACGCGCAAGGCATCGCCGCGGCGGCCGGCATACTCGGCATCCCGGCGACGATCGTCATGCCCCGCGACGCGCCGGCGATCAAGATCGCCAACA
>JACPJY010000097.1 GCA_016187325.1 Rhodospirillales bacterium
ATGCGGCCCTGTTCCTCGAGCACGATGCCGAGACCGTTGCCGGCACCGGCCAGCTTGGGCTCGATCTCGAGGGCCCGGCGGTAGGCGGCCTCCGCCTCGGCGTTCTTGCCGCGCGGCCGTAGCGTCTCGGCCAGGTGGAAATGGAACTCGGCGGCATCGGGCTTGATCGCGACAGCGCGAGAGATCAACCGCGCCGCGTCCTCGGCGCGACCTTTCCGAAATTCGGCGAGGCCCAGGAAGTGGAGCGCGTCGGGCTCGTCCGGCGCCTCGGCGAGGACACGACGCAACGCCGCCTCGGATTCGGCGGTCTTGCCCTCGGCCTGCATGATGACGGCCTGATAGATGGCGTCCTTGAGGCTGCCCTTGTCAGCCATGGCCCTTGGCGAAGCGCGCGGTCAGGATGGCGTCGACGGCGCGTCCGTCGAGCACGAACTGCCTACGGCGACGCCCTTCCTCGATCATCCCGGCCTTGTTCATGATCTTGAGCATGGCCTTGTTCTCGGCCATGGCGCCCGCCGTCACCTTACGCATGCCGCCGGGACCGAGCAGATAGTCGACCACCGCCATCCACGCCTCGGCGCCGAGGCCGCGGCCCCATGCCTTCTTCTCGCCGATCAGGATGGCCACGTCGGCGGTGCGATTGGGCGCGTCGATGGCGCTGTTGATGTTGCCGATGTGGCCGAGACCGCGCTCTTTCTCGATGATCGCCCACAGGTGGCTGGGCCCGCCGGCGAACGAGCCGACAAACTCGCGACAGCTGGAGAGGGTGTGACGGCGGTGACGTTGCTCGGAATAGCGCACCACTTCGGGATCGTTGAGCCAGCCGACGTAACGCTTGGTCAGGAGCTCGTCGGCGAACGCCGCCAGGGTCAGGCGCCTGGTCTCGAGAGTCGGGGCTGTCGCCATGTCCGTCGTCGCCTCCGGCCTTAAGACCGGCCACCGCCAGCCACTAGGCCGGCCAGGAAGTCCGCCATCCGGTCGAGCGCGCCGAACTGTATCACTTTTTCCGCCGGCGTGCCCATGATGCGCGCCGGGTCGGCGACGGCGGCGGGCAGGATGTCGCGCAGCGCCTTGCGGGTGTGGACGGCGGGGATGACGCCGAGCCCGACGCCGGTCAGCCACTCGGCCTCAATCGGCCTCGGGACGACGCTGAGCGCGGCGCGGCCGATGATCGCCGCCTCGAACAGCAATATAGATGTCATCCCGACCACCAGGTCGGCGGCGAACGCCGTCTCTAGCGCCACCCCGCCCTGGCTAACGAAGTCGATCTCGCGGCGGTAGGTGACGAACTCGGACTCGCGGTTCTTAGGATGCAGCCGCAGCACCAAGTAGGGGCGGGGCTGCACCGCGGCCAGCGCGTCGAGCACCTCTTCGAGCACGATGTCAGTACGCTTGTCGCTGCCGCCGCGCCCGGCCAGGGTGTAATCGTCGCCGCGCTGGAAGCCGCCGGGGATCAGTCCTTCCGACACCTCGGCCAAGAACGCTACGACCGGCTGGCCGCCTGGCGCCAGGGCGGGAGCCTCGGGCAGCACCCGGGCGCGTATGGCGGCCTGGCCAATGCTCGCCAAATTGCGGCCTTCGGCCCACACCCGGTCGTAATAGGGATGTCCGCAATCGACGACCCGATCGGCGGCGAAGCCGAGCTTCAGGAAACGTCGGCGAGTGAGGTCTTCCGGCACTAGCAGCCGGTCCGGCGCGAAGCCGAGCGGATTGGCGCCGCGGCCGCGGAACCGATACTCGGCGGAAGCCGGCCCGTCGACGAAGCCGACGCTGGCGACGCCTCGCTGCCGGGCCTCGGCGATCAGCTTGAGGCCGAGAGTGTCCGGGTTCTCCGACGTTCCGGCCAGCACCAGGCGTGGCCGATGGGCATCGAGGAGCGCCGCTGCCGCGTCCTCGGAATCGTCGGCTTCGATAAAGCGGCCACCGAGTTGGGCAAGATAGGGCCGGGCGTGGCCGGCGGCGACGGTCGCGGCCTTCAGCCCGCGATTCGCGAGCGCCCCCGGCAAATCGACGATGCTGTTGGTGGCGCCCGGGTCTTCGACGAAAATCAGGATGTCCGTTGTGTCGCCGGCCATGCACCCGTCCCGGTTATTGCCCCGATCATTGGAAATGCAGGCGGCCATAGCCTTCCGCCGCCGACGTCAACACCGCGTTCAGGACCTTTTCGGTCATTAAAGCCTGCTCGCCGGAGGTCCACGGCTCGGCCTTGCCGGCGATCACATCGGCCAGGTTGTCGTAGATGTTGTAGAGCGCCCGGCCGACCGTCGGCTTCAGCACCTTCGGCCGGTCGGAGGCGATCTCCATGGTGCTTTCGAGGCCGCGGTTGTCGGCCAGCGGATAATGGAAGATGCCGAGGCTTTCCTGGTAGAGCGCAAGACGGCCATGCTCGCCCCAGATGTCGAGGCCGACCTCGCGGTAGAAATGGAAGTCGAGTGGCTGTGCCATGACCATCACGCCGTTCGCCAGCGTCAGTGCGAAAGTCGCCTGCCAGTCCTCGGCGAGCGGCGTGTTCGCCAACTGCGTGGGCTGGTCGAGCGCTTGCACCGTCGCCACCTCGCCCATCAGCATCTGCACGAAGTCGACCAGATGGCTGCCGTTATTGAACAGACCATTGCCGTAGGTGGCGAACACCGCCTGCGGCTTGCCGATGCGGTCGGCGAGCCCGCCGGCGGCTAGTTGGCGATAGAGATCGTCGCCGCGTCGCCAATAATTCACCATCACCTTGACGTCTCGCTTGCGGCAGAAGTCGACGAACGCCTCGCCTTCCCGGCCGCCGATGCCGAGCGGTTTTTCCACCAGCACCGCCTTCAGATCGGGCAGCTGTTGCACCGTGTCGGCACGGGCGCGACCCGGCGGCGCGGCGATAACCACCACCTCGGGTCTGACGCGATCAGCCACCGCCGACAGATCGCCGCCAACGTGCGGCACCTTCCAGTCATCGCGCGCCCGCCGCTGCGCCGCCTCGGACGGATCGACCACGCCCAGCCAGTCGAAAGCCGGATGGTCGCGCAGCACGTGGGCGTGGGTGGCGTAGGTGAAATGGCGCGCCATCTTGGCGTCGTCGCCCAAGCCGGCTGCGATCTGACCGAATCCGACCACGATGGTGCGAAGCCCGCCCTTGCTCATCGCCCGGCCTTCCTCCGCTTGCCTCCGGCGCCGCCGAGCAGCTCCGGCTCCCGGTCGAGCAGCCAGATGACGTCGGCGGTGCCGAAGGTATCGCCGAACGCCGGCTGCAGGCGGGCGTAGATACCGCGGATCAGTTCCAGGTCTTGCGCCGTATCGAGCACTAGGCGCAAGTCCGGCCGCAACAGCGCCGGTGGCGCCTCCAGGTGACGGACCCGGTAGCGCTTGGGCGCTTGGTAGAAATGCAGGGACACGTGCTCGCGCACCGCCGGATCGAAGACGGTCTCGGCCACTTCCTCCAGGTCCTTGAGGCGGAACACCTGGGCTCGCGCACCGCCGGATCGAAGACGGTCTCGGCCACTTCCTCCAGGTCCTTGAGGCGGAACACCTGGGCGTCGACCCCGTCCGGGAACGACCGCTTGCGGGTGGTGGTGACCACGTCGCAGTCGCCCTCGGTGAACGCCACTACGCCCATGTCGATGACCGCGGGGTCCAGAAGCGGCATATCGCCGCACACCTCGACCACCACGTCGGCGCCCATCATGCGTTGTGCTCCGACGACGCGCGCCAGCACGTCGTCTTCGCTACCGCGGAAGCACGGCACGTTTTCCCGCGACGACCATTCGACCAGCGCGTCGTCCCTGGCATTGACGGTGGTCGCCAGCACGATGCCGTCGATGCGCTTGGCTCGCCGAAGCCGGCACACGAGCCGCGTCAGCGCCGGCGCGCCGGCGACATCCATCAGCACCTTACCTGGCAACCGGGTGGAGCCCATGCGCGCTTCGATGCTGGCAACGACCTTGCTCACTAACTCATGCTTTCCCAGCGGCGTTCAGCTGCTTGCGGTTTTCGTGCACCTTGCGGATGGCAGCGACGAACTTGTCGGCGAGTGCGTCATCGGCGTCGAAGGCGCACGGCTCGAACAACACTGCCTCGCGCTCGTGCAGGCGCTCGCTCACCGGGCAGAGGCCATCCTCGTACGTCCGGTCGCTGAGCGTGAACGGGAAGCCATCGCGACCGATCGCCTTCCGTTGGCGGAATACCGGCAAACGGTACAGCGGTGCCACGTAGCCAATGAAATGCGGGAAACCCTCGGCCGCCAGCGCCTTGGAGAACAACTCGCGGCTGACCCCGACAACGTCGGCATCGAAACGAACGAGCCATGCGTAGTAGTTGTGACGGCAGCCGTGGCGCTCGGCCGGCACGGTCCAGCCAGCGAGATCGCGGGTGCCGTCGCTCAGCGCCTTCGCCAGCTTCTCCCGGCGTGCCACGTGGGCGTCGATGTTGGCGAGTTGGACCAGCGCCACGGCAGCCGACAGCTCAGTCATGCGCAGATTGAAGCCGACGAGATTGGTGAGATCACCCTTCGCCATTTCAGCGGCGGAATTTTCCCCGTGATTACGGATCATCCTGAGCCGGTCGGCGAGCTTTGCGTCGTCGGTGACACATACGCCGCCCTCGCCGGAATGGATGTGCTTGTGGAAATTGAGGCTGTAGACACCGATGTGGCCGACGGTGCCGGCCCGCCGCCCATCCTCGCTGGCAAACGGCGCCTGGGCGCTGTCCTCGATCAGATAAAGACCACGGTCATCGGCGAGCTTGCGTAGGCGCTTCAACGCCGCCGGATGGCCGAACAGATTGACGGCAAGGATCGCCCGCGTCTTCAGCGTGATGTTGGCAATCACCGATTCCGGATCTATGCAGAAGGTTTGGTCCTCGACGTCGGCAAACACCGGGATGCCGCCATAGGCCAACGGCGCCATCGCCGTCGCCGACATGGTCCACGGCGGCAGGATGACTTCGTCGCCGGGGCCGAGTCCGATGGCGCCCATCGCCGCGACTAGGCCCGAGGTCGCCGAGTTCACCGTCACCGCATGCCCGACGCCGTAGCGTTTCGCCCACGCGGCCTCCAGCGTCTTGACCTTCGGCCCGCCCATGAACTCCGGGCCCGGACTGCCGTAGAACCCGGAGAGAACGCCGGAGCGTACCACCTCGCGCACCGCCTCCTCCTCCGCTTTGCCCATAGAGGGATAGGGGGGAAGCGGCTTCGCGATCACCGGTTTGCCGCCAAGCAGCGCCAGCTTGCTCATAGCACCCTGCCTTTGTTTTCGACCGGGTTCGTCGCCCGCCACTCACGCGCAAGCGCGAGCACGTTGTCGAGGGTCATCGACTTGTTCGACTCGCGGAGCCGCCGTATCAGCCAGTTGGCCTGCACCAGGTCATCGGCGCTGTCGACGGTCAGCGGCACCTTCTCGGAGCCATCGATCCCCGACGTGACGTTGTGGATGCGGAAGTTTTCCGGATGCGCGTAGATAAAGGTGGTCATGTGCTCGCGGTGCGTCGCGTCGTCAGTCAGGTCGGAAAGGCGCCTCAGCGCCTCGATCTCAATGACCTCGAAGCTCATGCCGGCGGGGAAGGTGCGCGGGAAAAGATTGGTGGTGACCTCGACGCCGACTTCCTCGTGCACCGCCAGCATGCGGTCGATCAGGTCGGGATCGATGAATGGGCTGTCGCCGCAAATTCGCCCGAGCACCGTGAGCCCGTAGGCCTCGGCGCAGGCTAGGCCGCGGCCGAGCACGTCGAGCGCCGAGCCGCGGAAGACACGGGCGCCTTCGCGCGCGGCATACTCGGCGATCGGGTCGTCGGTCGGTCGGTCGGAGGTGGCGACGATGACCATGTTCGGCCCTTTGGCGGCCAGCGCCCGGTCGATGACATGGCCGAGCAACGGCCGGCCGGCAAACGGCTTCAGTGCCTTGCCAGGTAGGCGTTGCGAATCGAGACGCGAGAAAATTACCGCCGCGACGGTCATCGGAAATCGTCCTTCAAGGCAGAGGCCGCATTCGGATTGACCCAGTGTAGCGTGATCCGCCGGTCAGCTTCCACAAAGCCGGCGCCCCGGTACAGCGCGATCGAGGGCGCGTTGTCGGCTTGTGTGCCCACCCGAATGGTCCGACCGCGGCCGCCATAGTGGGCAAGCGCGGCCTCGACCAGCCGGCGCCCCAGTCCCTTGTTCTGCTGTCGAATGTCGACTGCGATCAGATCAATGACAGCTTCCTCGCCGTCAAGCAGGCAAAGATTAAAGCCGACAGCTTGGCCACCGTCGCGGACGACAAAACAAGCATCAGCCCGCCCGCCAAGGTCGTTCAAAACCCACCGCTCACGGATTCGATCAGCGACGGTGCCGGACACCTGGGGATCGCGGTGCAGCCGATCGTTGGCGAACGCGCGCCCTGCGATAGCAACACAGGCCGCGGCGTCCCCGGCCTCCGCAAACTCGACGCCCTTCGGCATCGGCCGGGGATGAAGCGTCCGGCGGAACGTTACCAGGGTTTCGACGACGCGGAAGCAGCCCTTCCCAAGCGCCGGTATCACCGCCGATCCTTCCGGCACCCGGCACGATACCAGCCAGACGCCAGCGGCGAGCCAGCCCGCGATCAGCGAATCCAGGCCAGCGATTGCCGCGGTGTCGTCGCTGGACAATGCAAGGCGGCCCACCGGTACGCCAAGGAGGTCGGTCTCGAACGGCTGAAGCTGGAAATCGATGTCCATTCAGGTGACGAAAATTGTGGCGCCGTCAGGCATCTTTGTGATGGTCCTGGGTTTCCCGGTGCCAGCGCTCGAAGAAGCCGAGCACCTTATCCGGATCGTCGCCGTGCCAGGGAATATTGGTTCCCGGCGCCGCCTTGCGGCCGACCACGGTCAAGTAGTCGCTGTCGATGTAGCGATTGGCGTGGGTGGTCTCGAAGCCAGCGACCGCCAGCAGGCCCCTCAGGCAGTTGATCGAGAAATGGAACGGATGAATGTCCATGTTGGCGCCGAGATAATACTGCAGCGGCTTCTTGAACGGCACCAGGATGCGCGAGCCGGTGGCGACCAGCGCGTGGCCGCCGTCTTCAAGGATTGCGGCGGCCGCCTTCAGCACACCCGACGCCGACTGGCAATTCTCCAGCGTCCACACCAAGGTTGCCACGTCGAAGCGGCGCTTGGCGCCGGACGCCATGTAGGCCTCGATCGTGCCGTGGAAGGCCTCGATGCCGGCCGCCTTCAGGAGCCTGCAGTTGGCGGCCGAGGGCTCGATGGCGAAGCCTCTGGCGCCGTACCCGGGGCCTTGCAGCATGGCCAGGAAGTCGCCCTCACCGGCACCGATGTCGACGACTCGCTTGCCCTTCAACGGGACCGCCTCGGCCAGGAAGTCAGCGGCGAACACCTGGCGGGCATGCACCGCCGGCATGCGCGCGGTGTACGTCTTGTCGCTGAGCCGCGCCTTGTCGTCGGCGCGGTAGAGCTCGTCGGCCCAGGATTTCTGAATTGCCTCCGGCGAGCGACGTAGCGCTACCTGCACGAAACCGCAACCCCGGCAGACATGGATCGGCCAGCCGCCACTGTAGTGATTGGACGATGGCACCTCGGCCAACGCCGTGCCACCACAGAGATCGCAAGCGTAAAGGGTCAGCCCCTTCGGTTTCATGGTCAGCGTGTCCTCGGTGTCATGCCGGCGGGTGGCGCAGCACCCAGCGGTTGCCCTGGCGCTCCCAGATTTTCGGGTCGCGGTGCTTGTCGATGGTGTCGGCGAACTCGGCCTCGCTGATGTTCAGGTATTCCAAGTGCTTGCCGTGATAGGTCTTGGGGAACTCGTCGTCGTATTTGCGCACTAGGTCGAGCGCCGCCGCCCGGGTCATTTGGCCGTTCTGGATCATCCGGCAGGCGTCACGCACGGCGCGGCCGAAGCCGAACTTGATGAACTGCAGGTGGTAATAGAGGTTATCGATCTTGTCGTCGAGGCTGTCGAAGTTCGTGAAGGTACCGTCGGTGCGCCCGCCCTCGGCGGTGCGAAAGTCTATCTTGTCCTTGATGTAGTTCCAGTTGTCGAGCATCGACCAACGAAAGAAATAGCCGAAGTAGAGCGCCTTGATACCGACGGCCTCGATCTCGTCCTGGTCGGGATAGATGTAGGGCGCAAGGTCGCGCTCCTCGATCTCGTCGTCGATCCAGTTCTCCGGGTTGTCGCCGATCTGGTGCTCCAGTACCTCGGCGAAGTCCCGCATCTTCATGTGCTCCTCGGAAAGGGTGCGGCCGCCGTATTCGCTTTCACCGTGCTCGGCGTAGAAGATCAGCGGGATACGGTAGTTGACCGCCGCCCGCACCGGCACTGAGTTGATGCCGGCATTCCAGTGGATCTTGGGGTCGCCGCGCTCGATGAAGAAGCGGCGGGCAAGCCGGCGGGAGACCTTCTGATTGGCGCGCACCATCAGGTGGTCGAACCCGACCCGAATCAGCGCCTCGCGATTGTGCACTGCGACGTCGTTGGGCATCAGTGGCGAGAACGTCACCAACAGCGGGTTGAGCCCGAACTCGAACTTGAGGCGATGGGCGATGGTGGACGAATCCTTGCCGCCCGACCATGGAACGATGCAGTCGTAGGGGCCCGACTTGGCGCGGTATTGCTCGACGAAGGCCAGGAACTCGCGGCGCCGCGCCGTCCAGTCGATCGTCTTCTTCCGCTCTGCCGTGTGGCAGGCGTTGCAGACGCCCGCCGAGTCGAACTCGATGCGGGGCCGGGTGTCCGGCATCAGGCAGGTCTTGCAGTAACGGACCATAGTCGTTGCAGCCTTCCGGTCACATCCTGACCGCGATGCCGCGATCGGCAAGGAATTTCTTGGCGCTGAGGATGCTGCTCTCGGTGAAATGGTAGATGTTCTGGGTGCAGACGGCGCTGGCGCCGCCTTTCTCGATGCCCTCGACGAAGTGCTTCCACGACCCGGCGCCCCCGAGCACCAGAACCGGCACGCTGACGGCGTCCGATACCCGCTTGCACAGCTCGAGGTCATAGCCTTGCAGGGAGCCGTCGCGCTCGATCGAGGTGATCAGGACCTCGCCGGCGCCGAGTCCCTCGGCCCGTTTCGCCCACCCCGCCGGCTCGAGGCCGGTGGCCTTGCTGCCGCAACCGGCGAACACCTCGTAGCCGCCACTTGGCATCTTGCGGGCGTCGATGGAGAGCACCACACACTGCGCGCCGTAGGCTTCGGCGATCTCGGTGATCAAGCCGGGGCGCTCGACGGCGCCCGAGTTGACTACCACCTTGTCGCCGCCGACGGCCATGAAACGCCTGACGTCGGCAAGCGTGCGGATGCCGCCGCCGACCGCCAGCGGCACGAAGCACTCGCGCGCGAATTTGCCGACCACATCGAGGAACGTCCGGTTATCACCGCCGTTCCGGGTCACATCCAGCATCACGATCTCGTCGACCTGCCACGAATCGACGAAATTGTGGGTATAGCGGTAATCCGGCTGGAACAGCTTGGTGCGGAACAGCGTGCCGTCGTTGAAGGTGAGGACCGTGACCAGGCGATGGCGCAGCATGGCGTCAGCTCTTGGCGAGGAAGTTTTTGAGCAGCGTAAGTCCGTGAAGCTGGCTTTTCTCCGGATGGAACTGGGTGCCGAAGTTCGATCCCGACGGCACCGGGGCGGCGAGGCGCCCGCCGTAATCGCATTCACCCATCACGATGCGGCGATCGGCCGGCCGGAGCGCGTACGAATGCACGTAGTAAAACAGGCTTTCGTCCGGCACGTCGTCGAACAGCACGCAGTCGGCGCACTGATAAAGCTCGTTCCAGCCGACGTGGGGGACGCGCAGCTTCGGATCGCCGGGCTCGACGGCGGTCACCTCGGCGTCGATCCAGCCGAGCCCTTCATGGTCGCCGAATTCTTCGCTGCGTTTCGCAAGCAGCTGGAAGCCGAGGCAGATGCCGAGGACGGGATTGCCGGCCTTGGTGGCGTACTCGGTCAGCGGGCCGACGAGACCGCGGTCGCGCAGGTTCTTCATGCCATCGCCGAAGGCACCGACGCCGGGCAGGATGAGTTTGTCGCATTTGCCGAGGACCTTGGCATCGGCCGAGATAATGGACCCGAACCCGACCTTGGCAACGGCGCCCGCGACCGAGGTCAGATTGCCCAGTCCGTAATCGACTATACCGATCATCGGCCGCCGTCGGCGCGTCCGCGCGGCGTCGGATTCAGTTGGCTTGCAGGTGGCGCTTGGTGCGTTCCCATTGGTCCACGTACCACTCGCAATAGCGTCTGTAGCCGGTTTCCAGCGGCCACTGGGCCTTGAAGTTGAGGACCTCCTCGGCACGCTTGGTGGACAGCGTGCCGCGCACCGGCTTGATCTGGTCGCGCGGCCGGTCCTCGAGGATGGCATCCGGGACCACCGATTTGACGACGTTAGCGAGCTCCAGGATGGTGCGAGCGTTGCCGAACGTCAGGTTGAAGGTGTTCGACGTGCCCGGCCCCTCGTGGGCAGCCATGGCGCGGATCATGCCGTCCACCAGGTCCTCGATGTAGGTGAAATCGAGCCGCCCGTCGCCGCCGCCCTCGAGCAGCAACGGCTTGCCCATCAGCGCGTTCTCGATGAATGCCTGGCTGACGCGGCGGCTGATGCAGCGCTCGCCGTAAAGCGCGCTCGGCCGGACGATGGTGACGCCGAGGCCGTACTGGTCGTTGTAGGTGCGGACCAGCCGTTCGCCCATGTACTTGGCGTTGGCGTAGATGCCATAGGGCTTCGGGCGTACGCTTTCGTCCACCGTCGGCGTTTCGAAGTCGCCGTACACGGTCGACGAGCTGACGAACATCACCTGATCGACGCCTTTCGGGAACAGCCGCGTGTATTCCAGCACGTTGCGGAGCGTGATCAGCTGCAGATCGAAGCACAGCCCCGGCACCTTGCGGGCATCGAGGGCGCTCGAGATCGCCGACAAGTGCACGAGCTTGGTCGGCCCGAATTGCGAAAGCACCTCCGCCAGGTCGGTCATTGAGCGGGCGTCGGCGTTGCGCAGCACGACGCCGGCGTCGCGCATCATGTCGAAGCGCTGACGCAGGAAGCCGTGGTTAAGCTCGCGGCGAAAGGAGTCGATATCGATGGTGCTGACGTTGTCGACCAGGTTGTTCTGCATCAGGTTGTCAACGACGAGGGTCTCGACGCCATAGTGGCGCAGGCCGAGCGCCAGGTTGTGGCCGATGAACCCGGCGCCGCCGACCAGCGCCACGCGCTGTCCGGTCAAATTCTTCTTGATCCTCGCGGGAGTTAACGGAGACGGCATGACGCACTCCTCATTCTGTGAATCGAACCGTCACGTTCTGGACGGTGACCGCGGCCGAGGGCTTTCGCCCGCACGGACGGCGACTATACCATCCCAGGGGTTCGATTCATTAACCCTATTTAGCCCGGGATTCCTTAACAGCGGGTTTCGATTTGCCGGGGTCGCCGGCGCGGCGGAGAGGCCTATTTCTTCGCCTTCTTCGTGCGCTTGACGGCGGTTTTGGCGCCGACGGCGCGGGCGAAGGCTTTGGCGATATCGGCCATGTCGGCGGGCTTGAGGTGCGGCCCAACCGGCAGCGCGATCGAGTGGTCGCTGATCGATTCCGCACCGGGGTAGAGAGCAGAATCGTAGCCGTACTTGGTGCGGTAGTGGCTAAGCCGCGGCACCGGGTGCGGGTAATAGACGCTGGTGCCGATGCCGGCAGCGTTCAGCGCCCGAACGATGTCGTCGCGGCGCCGAGCCAAGGCCCCGGTCATGAGCGCGATCAGACAGTAGTGGCTGTTAGCCGCCTTCGCATCCGTGCTGTCGAGCACCGAAACGCCGCCGATGCCGGCGAGCCCCACCTTCAACGCCTTGAAGTTGTCGGCGCGCCGCTCGGCGATGGCCGGCACCTTGGTGAGCTGCACGCGGCCAAGCGCCGCCTGCATCTCGCTCATCCGGTAGTTCATGCCAAGCCCGGTGACGTCATAGATGCCGGGGATGGTACGCTCGGCGTGGGTACGGTCGACGTTGAAGGCGCGGAAGCGGGCGATCGAGGCGACGAC
>JACPJY010000098.1 GCA_016187325.1 Rhodospirillales bacterium
GGCGTGCTGTTCATTTTTCACAATTACGGCGGCGACCTGCCGGAATACCGCCAGCTCGCCAATTACGAGCCGCCGGTGATGACCCGCGTATACGGCGGCGACGGGCGTCTGTTGGCCGAATACGCGGTCGAAAAGCGCGTATTCGTGCCGATCAAGGCGATGCCGCGGCGGGTGGTGGAAGTATTCCTGGCGGCCGAGGACAAGAACTTCTACACCCATCCGGGAGTCGATCTTCTGAGCGTCGTTCGCGCCGCGCTTACCAACGTCAAGAACCTGGGAAGCTCGAAGCGGCCCGTCGGTGCCTCGACCATCACCCAGCAGATGGCCAAGAACTTCCTGCTCACCAACGAGATATCGTGGAAGCGCAAGATCCAGGAGGCGATCCTGGCGTTCCGCATCGAGCGGGCGCTGAGCAAGGACCGCATCCTCGAGCTTTATATGAACGAGATCTATCTCGGCTTCGGCTCGTACGGCGTTGCGGCGGCGGCGCTGAACTACTTCGACAAGTCCCTGAACGATCTAACCATCGGCGAGGCGGCGTTCCTGGCGGCACTTCCCAAGGCGCCCAACAATTACAACCCGATCACCAAGCCGCAAGCCGCCAAATCACGCCGCGATTGGGTGATCGGACGGATGCTGGCCGAAGGCATCATTACCGCCGAACAAGCCGATCAGGCGCAACGGACGCCGCTGACGGTGCGGCAGCGCTCGGCGACCGAGTACACGACTGCCGAATATTTCGCCGAAGAGGTGCGCCGCGAACTGGTCAAGCGCTATGGCGATGAAAACTTGTACAAGGGCGGCCTATTGGTGCGGACGACCATCGTTCCGCATCTGCAGGCGATCGCCGACCGCGAGTTGCGTCGCGGGCTCGAGGCCTATGACCGGCGGCACGGATGGCGAGGACCGATCGCGCGGCTGGCCGAAGGCGTCCGTGTCGACGTCGCCGCCGACTGGCAAAGCGAGCTTGCCAAGATCGCGCCACCGGCCGGCCTCGGAGCGCACAAGCTTGCCGTCGTTGTCGGCCTTGATGCGAACGGCGCCGTCGTCGGCCTCGGCGACGGGGCCAAGGGGCGTATCCCGTTCTCCCAGCTGCAATGGGCCCGGCGTCTGGAAGAAGGTCAGAAGCGTGGGCCGAAGGTGACCAAAGCCGCCGAAGTGCTCGCTTACGGCGACGTGATCGCGGTCGATCCGATCGAGGAGGGCGCTGAGGGGTACTCGGCGACCGAACGGACTTTCAGCCTGTATCAGATTCCGAACGTCGACGGCGCGCTGGTCGCCCTCGATCCGCATACCGGACGGGTGCTGGCGATGAGCGGCGGCTATTCGTTCGAACGCAGCCAGTTCAACCGCGTCACCCAGGCCAACCGGCAACCGGGGTCGGCGTTCAAGCCGTTCGTGTACCTGGCGGCCATCGAAGGCGGTTATACGCCGTCGACGCTGATCCTCGATGCACCGTTCGTCATCGACCAGGGGCCGGGGTTGCCGAAATGGCGCCCCGCCAACTACACCAATAAATTCTACGGACCATCGACGATGCGACTCGGTCTCGAGAAATCGCGCAATCTGATGACCGTTCGGCTGGCGCAGACGGTCGGCATGGAAAAGGTGGCGGCCGCGGCGGAGCGTTTCGGCGTCGTCGACAAGCTGCCGGAGGCGCTGTCGATGGCGCTCGGATCCAGCGAGACGACGCTGCTCAGGCTGACCACCGCCTACGCCATGCTGGTCAACGGCGGCAAGCAGATCACGCCGACCCTGATCGACCGCATCCAGGACCGCCACGGCGCCACCATCTTCCGCCACGACCGGCGCCCGTGTCCGAATTGTCGGGCGACGGCGTGGACCGACCAGCCGGTACCGCAGATTCCGGATACCCGCAAGGCGCTCACCGACCCAGGCAGCGCCTATCAGGTCGTGAACATGCTGCGCGGCGTCATCGAGCGGGGGACCGGCAAACGCATCCAGGCCGTCGGCAAGCCATTGGCCGGCAAGACTGGCACCACCAACGACGAGAAGGACACTTGGTTTATCGGCTTCACGCCGGACCTCGCGGTCGGCGTGTTCATCGGCTTCGACGAGCCGAAGCCGCTCGGCCGGCAGGAAACCGGCTCGTCGGTATCGGCGCCGGTCTTCCGCGACTTCATGGTGGCGGCGCTCAAGGACAAGCCGGCGATCCCGTTCCGGATACCGCCGAATATCCGGCTGGTGCGCGTCAACGTCACCACCGGCGAGTTGGCCAGGCCCGGCGACTCCGACGTCATCCTCGAGGCGTTCAAGCCGGGCACCGTGCCCGCCGGGCGTTCGGAGGTCCTGGAGGGCCAGAGCTGGATCGCTGGCGGCGAGGGGCTGGCGCCGGCCACGGGGACCGGCGGCCTCTATTGATCGCGCCGGCGGTCGCGCCAGACCGCCGCGGCGGATTTTCCGACCGATGCCTTGCCCCGCGGCGGGAACCCGGTTAAAACCCGGCGTCGTCGAGCGCGGAGCAACGGCATCGCCATGCGTGCGGAAGTCGAAAATCTGGTAACCGAAATAAAGCAGTCGCTGGACCTGCTGAGGAGGCATCTTTGACTTTGATGCCGCTCGTCGTCGTCTGGCCGAATTGAACGCGAAAGCCGAAGACCCCAAATTCTGGAACAATTCCGGGGAAGCCCAGGCGGTTATGCGCGAACGCAACCGCCTGGAACAAAGGCTCGGCGATATCGAGGGACTCGAGCGCAGGCTTTCCGACAACCTTGAGCTTCTGGAGCTGGCGGAAGCCGAAAGCGACGCCAGCGTGGCCGGCGAAGCCGAAGCGGCGCTCAAGGCGCTGCACGCAGAAGCCATCGCCGCCGAGAAAGAAACCCTGCTCTCGGGCGAGGCCGACGCCAACGATTGCTATCTCGAGGTGCATGCCGGCGCCGGCGGCACTGAAGCCCAGGATTGGGCGGAAATGCTGCTGCGCATGTACGCCCGTTGGGCCGAGGCGCACGGCTACAAGGCACAATGGCTGGAAGAAAGCGCCGGCGAGGAAGCCGGCACCAAGTCGGCGACGCTGAAGATCATCGGCCGCAATGCCTATGGATGGCTGAAGACGGAAAGCGGCGTCCACCGGCTGGTCCGGATATCGCCGTATGATTCATCGTCCCGCCGGCACACCAGTTTCGCCTCGGTGTGGGTGTATCCGGTGATCGACGAGAAGATCGAAGTCGAGATCAACGACCGGGATTTGCGCGTCGATACCTACCGTGCTTCCGGCGCCGGCGGCCAGCACGTCAACAAGACCGACAGCGCGATCCGCATTACCCACCTGCCGTCGGGGATCGTCGTGCAATGCCAGAGCGACCGCTCGCAGCACAAGAACCGCGCCACCGCCATGAACATGCTGAAGGCGCGCCTGTACGAACTGGAACTGCAGAAACGCGAGGCGGCGACCCAGGCCGAGCACGATGCGAAGACGGAAATCGGATGGGGGCACCAGATACGGTCCTACGTCCTACAGCCCTATCAGATGGTCAAGGACCTCAGGACAGACGTCCAGACCTCCAACACCCAGGCGGTGCTCGACGGCGATCTCGACGAATTCATGGCCGCGGCGCTCGCGGCGCGGGTCAAGGAGAGCTCGGGCGCCAAGCCGCAAAGCCATTAGCGGCCCGGCACCCGGGCGCACCCGGACCTATTGCAGGACGAACTCCTTGAACAGGATCGATTGGATGCGCGCCGGCATGATCACGTTGTTGATGATGTTGGTGAGATCGACCCGTAGCTTGTCCGTGCCCGCCTTGCCGACCATCTGCTCACGTTCCTGATCGCGCAGATGGGCCCTGATCGAATCGACGACCCTTAGTTCAGCCGTCTGCAGACGCGGCAAATCGGTGCTCGCCAGCTGGATGACGATGGTGGTGCGTATCAGGGGTGCGGAGCATTTTCCGGTTTTCAGATCGGCCTTGATCTGCGGCAACTGATGGGTCACCGGCGTGCCGAGGTCGATGGTCGCGACCTTCGATCCGGCCTTCCTGCCGAGCAGGGGATCGAGCAGACCGGTGAAATACGCGGCCGCGCCGCCGCCCGCGATCACCATCACGGCGATGGCGATGACGGCGATCAATTTTCCCTTGCTGCCGCCCTTGCCGTCACCGGCGCCGTTGTCGTCGTCAGGCTGGTCGCTCATTCGATCCTCCCACTCTAAGCGGCAGCGTTCCGCGGCCGTCGATAGCGACGTGATCAGGTTACGCAGTTTTACGAGCTGCGGAAAGGCCGTCGGCCGGGCCGGTCACAACGCCTTCGCCGCATCGAGCACGTCGTCGACGTGGCCTTTGACCTTGACCTTGCGCCAGGTCTTGCGGACCACGCCTTTCTCGTCGATCAGGAACGTCGCCCGGTCAATGCCCATGTATTCGCGTCCGTAGAGCTTTTTCTTGATCCATACGCCGTAGGCCCGGCAAAGCGTGCCGTCGGCGTCGGAAACCAGCGCGAACGGCAGCGCGTGCTTGGCCTTGAATCCGTCGTGCCGCTTGACGCTGTCCTTTGAAACGCCGACGACGACCGCGCCGGCCTTCTTGAAGTCCTTGATGCGGTCGCGAAAGGCCTGCGCCTCCATGGTGCAGCCCGGCGTGTCGTCCTTGGGGTAGAAGTAGAGGACCACCTTCTTGCCCTTGCAGTCCTTCAGCCTGAGCGTGCCGTCGCCGTCCGTCGGCAGGTCGAAATTCGGCGCCTTGTCCCCGGCTTCGATAGCCATCGGGGCCTCCTGTCAATTGGTCGGGGCGACCGGCGGCAACGCCGCCGCCGGTTCCTCGATCATGGTCCTGAAAACGCGGTAAACCTGATCCGCGGTATCGCGGATTTTTCTCTCGAGTGCGGCGAAATCGTCGGCGCCGCCGCAGCGCACCAGGTCCTGCTTCAACGCCCGCGAAATTTCGTCCTCGCGGTCGCGGGTGAGTTCGCCCTCGATGGTCAGCGCCAGCAAGCTCTGCAGTCCCAGCCAAAGGTCCCAGCCGACGGTCAGGCGCCGGCCGGTGTCGGCATCCAGCAGCCTCGCCGCGACCAGGGCCGCGAGGGTGCCGCGGGTGTCATGGCCGAGGATTTCCGGATGGGCGGGGGCGTATCTGAGGGTCAGGTACTGAGCGAAGAACTCGACATCGACGATGCCGCCGCGCATATGCTTCAGCGCCCAGATGCAGTCCGCGGGCCGGTCGGCATCGAGGCGCGCGCGCATGTCAGCGACGTCGCGGAGCAAAGAGTCC
Source organism: Rhodospirillales bacterium (assembly GCA_016187325.1). Taxonomy (GTDB): domain Bacteria; phylum Pseudomonadota; class Alphaproteobacteria; order Rhodospirillales; family Casp-alpha2; genus JACPJY01. The sequence continues at coordinate 5,220 of JACPJY010000098.1, forward strand.
GGATTCCTGGGCGCCATCAGCGTGGCGCGGATGGCGGCGACGATCCGCTCGCACAGATCGGGCGGCCCGATCAGCGGCCTTGCCCGCGTCAATGCCATCCGTTCCCATGTCCACGCGGTGTCGGAATGATACTGCTTGAACGCATCGAGGGACGACGCGATCGGGCCCTTGGTGCCGGACGGGCGCAAACGCATGTCGACCTCATAGAGCTGACCCTCGGCGGTCGGCGCGGTGATGGCGTTGATCAGGCGTTGACTCAGGCGCGCGAAGTACTTCGGCGCGTCGAGCGGCCGCTTGCCGTCGGACGTCTTGGCGACGTCGCCGCCCGGCAGGTCATAGACGAAGATCAGGTCGAGATCGGACGACGCCGTCATCTCGCGGCTGCCCAGCTTGCCGAGGGCGACGACCGCCATGCGCGAGCCGGCGATGCGGCCGTGGCCGCGGGCGAAATCCTCCTCGACAATGGGATAGAGGCCGGCGAGCGCCGTTTCGGCGATGCGGCTGAACACCTTGCCGGCGTCGCCCGGCGCAATCAGGCCGCGCAGGCACTGCAGGCCGACCTGGAAGCGGCGGTCGTTGTTCCATCGCCGGCTGGCGTCGAGCGCCTGCTCGAAATGCTCGCTCAAGGCGACCACGCCCTTAAAATCCGCGAGCAGGGCGGCGGCGTCCGGAAGCGGGTCGAAAAAGTCCGCCGCCAGCACGCTGTCGAGAATCGCCGGCCGTCGGCTCAAATGGTGCGCGAGGCGCGGCGCCTTGCCCATGATCTCGGCGACCAGCCCGAGTAATTGCGGATTGGAGTGGAACATCGAGAACAACTGCACGCCGGCGGGCAGCCCGGCCAGGAACTCGTCGAACCGCATGAAGGCAATGTCGGGTGCCGGGGTTGCGCCGATCGCCTTCAACAGCGTCGGCATCAGTTCGGTCAAGATTTCCCGCGCCCGGGTGCTGCGGGTCGCCCGATAACGGCCGTGGTGCCAGGCGCGGACGGCCGCATGCACACGTTCGGGATTCTCGTAACCGAGGGCCTTGATGGTTGCCAGCGTTTCGGGGTCCGCTTCGACGCCGGTGAAGACCAGGCTGCCGGCGCCCTCCACGTCCTCGTCGGCGCCCAGCGGCGGCGCATGCTCGAACAGCTTTGCGTAATGACCCTGCACCCGGGTGAGATGCCCGATCAACTCGGCCGAGAACGCATTCGCGCCATCGTAGCCGAGGAATATCGCCAGCTTCTGAAGGCCAGCCGCGTCGGCGGGCAGTTTCTGAGTCTGTTCGTCGTTGATCATTTGCAGGCGGTGCTCGACCCGGCGCAGGAACTCGTAGGCGGCCATCAGCTCGCGCACCGCCTGTTCCGCTGAGTGGCTGTTCTCGGCCAATGCCGTCAGGGCCCGGCAGGTGCTGGTGGTCCTGAGGTTCGGCTGGCGGCCGCCCCAGATCAGTTGCTGGGTCTGGGCGAAGAACTCGATCTCGCGGATGCCGCCGCGGCCGATCTTGATGTTGTGTCCGGCGACGGCGATCTTGGCGCCGCCCTTGTGCACGTGGATCTGGCGCTTGATCGAGTGGATGTCCTGGATGGCCGCGAAATCCAGGTTCTTCCGCCAAACGTAGGGCGTCAACCGCTTCAAGTACGCGGCGCCGGCGTCCCGGTCGCCGGCGACGACGCGGGCCTTGATCATCGCCGCGCGCTCCCAATTCTGGCCGAGACTTTCGTAGTAAGTCTCCGCCGCCAGTACCGACAACGCTATCGGCGTCACGCCGGGATCGGGCCTGAGCCGGAGATCGGTGCGGAACACGTAACCGTCGACGGTGCGCTGCTCGAGGAGGCGCACCAGGTTTCGCGTCAGGCGGACGAATTGCGCTTGCAGGCCGTCCGGGTCGGCGGATTCGACCCTGTCGGGATCGTAAAGGACGATCAGGTCGATATCGCTCGAATAATTGAGCTCGTCGCCGCCGAGCTTGCCCATGCCGATGATGATCAGACCGGAATCGCGTTCCGGGTCGTCCGGCCATTTCAGCTTGAATGCGCCGCGCCCGGCCGCTTCGCGGAGCACGTGCCGGGCGGCGATCGACAGCGCCTGTTCGGCGAATTCGGTGAGCGCGCCGGTGATTTCGGGCAGCGACCACGCATTGGCGATGTCGGCCAGCGCCACCGTCAATGCCACGCGTTTCCTGGCGACTCGCAGAAGGCGCGCCAGGCTTTCGTCGCTCATCGACTGTCGCCGCGCAATCCTCAAGTCGCCGATGATCCGATCAAAGGTGGCGCGAGGGCCGGCATTCAGCAATCCGCGGGTGAAATGAGGGTCCGTGACGATAACGGAGGTCAGGAAGGGACTGTTGCCGAAAATCGACTCCAGCACGCGACGCCCGAGGGGGTCGTCGGCGGCCTGTTCGGCGAATCGGAGGAGATCATTCGAGGCGTCAGTCGATCGAGCGGCTTCGCCGGCGGCCTCCAGCCACTGTTCGAGACCCCGCGCCGCCAACTCGGGCGAAGCCGCCGCCGGTAACGCGCATTTACTGTTTAGGAACCCGAAATGATGCATAATATGCGGCTCCGAACAGCCGCAGACTGCGGGAACCGGCGCGTTCGGTCAAGACGCCGCGGCGTAAAGGAAGACCTTTGATCAGGCGCACCTTCCGGGGAATCATACAGCTGCTCGGAGGCCTCGGGGCCGGCCTCGCCATCATCGCGATGCTGGCGGCGTGGCAACTGTCGTCCGGTCCGATTTCCCTGGCGTTCCTTTCGCCCTATATCGAGAACGCCGTCAACGCCGGACACAAGAGCTTCAAACTCAGCCTGGAAGACACCATCCTCACCTGGGCAGGCTGGCAACGCACGCTCGACATCCGGGTGATCAACGTCAAGGCGCTCAGGCCCGACGGCTCGCTGATCGGCAGCGTGCCGGAAGTTTCGTTTTCTCTCAGCGGCAAGGCGCTGATCGGCGGCTTGATCGCGCCGAGCAGTATCGAGCTTTTCGGGCCGCGGTTGCGCATCAGGCGTGAAATCGACGGCACCATCGACATCGGTTTCCAGGAAACCGAGGGACAATCGGGCGAAATCGGACGCCGTCTCATCGGCCAGCTGCTGGCGGCTCCGGATTCTGCCAACCCCATGAGCTACCTCAGCCGCCTGGAAGTCGTCAGCGCCGAAGTCGTCCTCGAGGATCAGCAGCTGGGTAAATCCTGGGTGGTCCCCGCCGCCGACGTCAGCCTCAAGCGCGACACGCTCGGACTGAAAGGATCGGTGAAGCTCGAAATCGACGTCGATCGCCAACGCACGGAGATCGCCATCTCCGGCATTTACGTCACCGCCCAGCAGCGTTTCGACCTGATCGTCGACTTCCACGATATTTCGCCGGCCGCTTTTTCATCCGTGTATTACGAGCTGGGGCCGCTTCGCGCCTTCGCCCTGCCGCTGCAGGGGACGGTGACGCTCGGCGTCACCACGGACGGCAGGGTCGCGGCGGCAGGATTCAACCTGAAGGGTGGCAAAGGCGTTCTCGATCTGCCGCAGCCGATCGCGCAGACCCTGCCCATCGAAAGCGTCGTCCTGAAAGGCCACTTCGAGGGCGAGAAAAACACCATCGACGTCGATGATTTGACGGTCGGACTCGGCCGCGAGGGCGCCTTTCGGCTGCCCGGCCC